>JAFWSY010000047.1 GCA_017519155.1 Eubacterium sp. | reverse complement strand
GGGTCAATATAGCTCTTCGTGTATTATGAGAAAAATAAAATAAAGCAGAGTCCACAGGAGATGGCGGAGTATATTCTTAAGGAATGTGAGGGATATACCATGCCCGGATGGGAACCTGAGAGAATGGCAGTTCTCGGAGACCTATTCAAGAAGTATGAAACTGTTGATAAGGAAACTCTCTGGGAGAATCTTAAGTATTTCCTGGAAGCTATTATGCCTGTATGTCATGAGACAGGAATAAAAATGGCTATTCATCCGGATGATCCGCCATGGGATATATTCGGACTTCCAAGGCTTCTTGTTGATGCTGAGTCTGTAGACAGATTCCTTTCAATGGTAGATGATCCGTATAACTGCCTGACACTATGCAGTGGATCGTTGGGCTCAAATCCCGATAATAACGTGGCAGAGATAGTTAAGAAGCATGCTGACAGGATCGCATTTGCCCATATCAGAAATGTAAAGCATTATCCGAACGGTGATTTCAGTGAGACTTCGCACCGTGACTGTGATGGTGACGTGGGAATACTGGATATTATAAAGGCTTATCACGACAGTGGATTTGAAGGATATATAAGACCTGATCACGGTCGCCATATATGGGGTGAAAAATGTCGTCCGGGCTACGGTCTCTATGACCGCGCATTAGGAATTATGTATATTCTCGGTGCCTGGGATATGTTAGATAAAATGAGTTAGCAGAGTCGGTTCTTTTTGACTCATTAAGAGGTGAAAAAAGTGCAACTTAAATTAAAGGGTATATTTAATGATAAGAAGGATTGGGAAGCTGTCAGAGTTAAGCTTCCCGGATATGATATAGAAAGTATAAGAAAAGAAACTATGGATGCTCCGGAGTGGATGCATTTTGGAGCGGGAAATATATTCAGAGGATTTATAGCAGGACTGGCTGATTCCCTTATAGAAAAAGGAGAAATGAAAACCGGGATCATAGCTGCTGACAGCTTTGACACCGAGATTATAGACAGAATATATGAGCCTTATGATCTTTTAACGCTGTCGGTGGGACTTAAATCCGATGGAAACAGTATTAAGAAGGTGACGGCGGGAATCGGAGCTGCTATAAAAGCAGACAGAGATAATTTGAATAGTCTTAAAGAAATAGCTTGTAAGCAGTCACTGAAGATGATTTCATTTACCATAACAGAGAAGGGATATGCCTGCACGGATATATCCGGAAAAATTCTTCCCTGGGTTGAGGCAGATATTACGGCGGGACCTGAGGCACCATCTACTGCCATGGGTATTGTGACAGCCATGCTTCTTGCAAGATATACATCAGGCGGACAGCCCATAGCTATGGTAAGTATGGATAACTGCAGTCAGAACGGAATGAAGCTTAAGAGCGGAGTACTCTTTGTGGCTGAAAAATGGCAGGAGCAGGGCTTTGTGGACAGAGGCTTCATAGACTATATAACAGATGAGACAAGAATAAGCTTCCCGTGGACTATGATCGATAAGATCACTCCGAGACCGGACCCGGGTGTGGCTGAAGAATTAAAGAATCTCGGAATAGAGGGCATGGACCCGATCATAACCGCAAAGAATACATATATAGCACCTTTTGTAAATGCGGAAATTCCGCAGTATCTGGTTATCGAGGACAGCTTCCCTAACGGAAGACCTCCACTGGAGGATGCAGGGGTCTATATGACTGACAGAGATACGGTAAATAAAGCAGAGAAAATGAAGGTTATGACCTGCCTTAATCCGCTTCATACAGCTCTTGCAATTACAGGATGTCTGCTGGGCTACACAAAGATAGCAGATGAGATGAAGGATGAGGATTTGAAGAAGCTTGCCGTAAAACTTGGTGAAGAGGGAATGCCGGTGGTAGTAAGCCCCGGAATCATACATCCCGAAGACTTTATAAAAGAAGTATTGGAAGAGAGACTTCCGAATCCATATCTTCCTGATACACCTCAGAGAATAGCTACTGATACTAGTCAGAAGCTCTCCATAAGATTCGGTGAAACCATTAAGGGTTATAGCGGAAAAAATGCCGTAAATGATATGAAAATAATACCGTTTGTAATCGCTGCATGGTTCAGATATCTCATGGCTGTGGATGATGAAGGATGCGAGATGCAGCTAAGCTTTGATCCTATGCTTGAAACAGTAAAAAAATCTGTAGAAACACTTAAGCTTGGGGTTGCGAATCAGGACGTTTCTGGTGTAAACTTTATACTTAGTAGTGAAGAACTTTTTGGCGTAAATATCCTGGAAATGGGGGACATGGCTGACAAGATAAAACAGCATCTGTCAGATATGCTGGTCGGCCCGGGAGCAGTCCGAAAAGAATTGAAAAAACTGGTAAATTCATAAAAAGATGACAGTTTATTATCAGGTGAAAAAGTGTCATCTTTTGGGGAGAAAACTATGATCAGATTATCGAATTTTTTCAGCGACCGTATGGTGTTGCAGAGGGAAACGGATAAGAATACTGTATGGGGCTACGGAGAAGGAGAAATTTGCGTATCGCTTATTAAGGAAGATGCTTCTTCGGAAAAGGTTTTTGAAGAGAAAACTGCAGCAGGAGCTGATGGATATTTTGAAGTAAAGCTGCCGGCTTTCGGGGCGGGTGGAAACTATACTTTAAAAATAAGTGACAGTACAGAAACTGCAGAGATAAAGGATGTTACCTTTGGTGATGTCTTTGTATGCGGCGGTCAGTCCAATATGGAGCTTCCAATAAATCGTACCATGGAAAGGTACGCAGAAGAAATAAAGACTGTTAATGATACAGATATTCGTTTCTTCAAGGTTGTGGAAAAGTTCAATTTTCATCATACAGAGGAATTAATAGAAAATGGAAGCTGGTACTATGCGAAGCTGCCTGAATTACTTGATTTTGGCGCATTGGCATTCTTTACGGCCAGCGAGATAAAGAATAGAGAAGGTGTACCTATCGGTATATATAACACCGCAATCGGTGGAACTCCAATTAAGTCCTGGTGCAGTGAGGCTACCATGAGAAGGCTGGGACTTCATGTAAAGGAATACGAGGAATGCGGTAACGACGAATGGGTACAAAATACCATTAAGACTGAGGCAGAGGCTGATATGGCCTGGAGAGAAGAAGCTGACAAGGCTTATTCAGAGGATATGTCAGGTAATCTCAGCGGAACCTTTGAGGTTCCGGGCTTCTTTGAAGGAACTCCTCTTGGCGCAAAGAATATGGCAGTATATTTTAAGAAGGAGTTTACCCTTCCTGCAGGCTGGAGTGATGAGGACACTAAGCTTTATCTGGGAGCAATCATTGATTCCGATAAAGTATATGTGAACGGTACATTTGTTGGAGAAACAGGATATCTCTATCCTCCGAGAATATATAAGGTTCCCAAGGGTGTACTGAAGGAAGGAAAGAATATTATCGAGATAAGACTTCTGGTATTCAGAGGTGAGGGTGGATTCATGCCTGGCAAAGATTATATGATAAAAAGACCTGATGGTGAGACAGTATCACTTGCAGGTGAGTGGGAATATACAGTTGCCAAGGAGATGCCGTTTTGTCCGAATCTTACATTTTTCTCCTATAAAGCAACAGGTGTATATAATTGCATGATATATCCGCTTAGAAAGCAGCAGTGCAGAGGGTTCTTCTTCTATCAGGGTGAGTCAAATGTAGATGACTACGCCACCTACAAAGATGAATTCGAGGCTGTGATCGAGGATTGGAGAGAGCTTTGGGGAGATAAGAATCTTCCGTTTATGTTTGTTCAGATAGCAGCATTTAATGATGGTAACAGACATGGTTACTGGGGCAGACGTTCACTGTTCACAGAGGAACAGAGGAAATGTACTGAACTGCCAAGAGTAGCTATGATTCAGGCTTATGACCTGGGTGAATATAATGATCTTCATCCGACCAATAAGAAGGAGCTGGGAAGAAGAGCGGCGCTTGCAGCAGAGGATCTGGTATATGGCAAAGGAACTTATATACCGGGACCTGAAAAGCGTGGTGTCGTTTTCAGCGCCGCTGATGATGATACAGAAGCTGCAGAAATCACATTTGCAGATGATATAAAACTGATACTGAGTCATGGAATCGGTGTGACAACTGATGAGACCAGAAATGAGAAGGATGTTAAGGGCTTCTGTTACTGGAAGGATGATAAATCCTATGAGGCAGCTGCCGAGATAACTGAGGCTAACAAAGTGGTCGTAAGTTATCCTAAAGATGCAGATGCCATAAGCTATGCATGGAGTGACAGTCCGCTGGAGGCTAATCTTTATTCTGAAGACAGACTGCCGGTGGTACCGTTCTATATAAAGCTAAAGTAAACAAGTTACGGAGGATTACAAGATGTTAAGAGAAGTGAAGGTTGAAAATGGTATTGTAAGGGGTGTTGCATCACCGGACCCCAGAGTTACTGCATTTAAGGGTGTTCCCTTTGCCGCACCACCTGTGGGAAAGAACAGATGGAGAGCTCCACAGCCCTGTGAGGACTGGGAAGGTGTGCTTCTTGCACAGGAGTTTGCTCCGATTTCCATGCAGGATCAGCCGGGTGTAGGAGATGATGTTTATTGCAAGGAATGGCATGTAGATCCTGATATCCCAATGGATGAGGATTGTCTGTATCTGAATGTATGGACTCCTGCAAAAAGTGCTGATGAGAAGCTGCCGGTTCTGGTATGGTTCTTTGGTGGTGCTTTTCAGTGGGGCTATACTGCAGAAATGGAATTTGATGCAGAGAGACTTGCAAGAAGAGGAATCATTGTTGTAAGTGTTAATTACAGACTGGCAGTAATGGGCTTTATGGCACATCCTGAAATAACAAAAGAGAACCCTGATGCACCTGCTAATTTCGGTCTTTTGGATCAGCAGGCAGGACTTAAGTGGGTTTATAGAAATATAGCTGCCTTCGGTGGAGATCCGGAGAAAATAACCATAGCAGGTCAGTCAGCAGGTGGTGGAAGCGTGCTTCAGCAGCTTACCTGTGAGGATAATAAGGACATCGTTAAGGGGGCTGTTATCTTCAGTGGAATGATCGATATGGGTAATATGCAGGGAAATATATTCCATCCTCTTTCACTTGAAGAAGCTGAAAAGCATGGAGAAGAGTTCTTTGAATTTATAGGAGTAAAGAGTCTTGAGGAAGCACGTAGTATAGATGCTGCCAAGATTCGTGATCTCTATGGTGAATTCTCACCGATGACATTTGCACCTAATACTCCGCCGGCTATGGATAAAAAGATGTTCCCTATAAGTGATGGAAAGCATTATGTGGGAGATCCGCTTGAGAAACTGGTTAACGGACAGTGTCCAGATGTTCCTGTTCTTACAGGCTTCACCAGCGATGAGTTTACATTTAACGGCGTAAATATAGTAGAACAGAGTATAAAGAAAACAGTTGATGCTGCATTAAAGGAAGATAAGGAAAAAGGCTATAACAGGAACTTCTACTGCTATTGCTTTGACCCAGATATTCCGGGAGAAGATAATGCGGGAACCTTCCATTCGGTTGATCTGTGGTTCTGGTTTGAGACTCTCAGCAAATGCTGGAGACCATTTAAGGGAAGGCATTTTGATCTTGCAAGACATATGTGCAATTACTTTACAAACTTTGTAAAAACAGGAGATCCAAATGGCGTAGACGCAGATGGAGAGCCTATGCCTGAGTGGAAGACATACAGTGAAGAAGAAAAAAATGTAATAAGGTTTAAAACCAAATGAAAACAATAATAAATGATACATTTATGTTAAAGACTGATACGGCTCGGAAACTGTATCACGAGCATGCAGAGAGCATGCCTATTATAGATTATCATAATCATCTGAGCCCCCGGGAGATATGCGAGGACAGAATGTATGAAAATATGACTGCTGTCTGGCTTGGAGGGGATCATTACAAGTGGCGTGCCATGCGTGCCATGGGCTATCCGGAAGAACTTGTAACCGGAGTAACGGTTGATATGTCCGGCTCAGAGAATAAGGCTGAAAAGGACTACAAAAGATTTCTTGCGTATGCAGATACAGTTCAGAGTTGTGTAGGAAATCCTCTGTATCACTGGACACATCTGGAGCTTAAGAGATATTTTGATATAGACACAGCCCTTACACCTGATACTGCTGAAGAGATATGGGATGAGTGCAACCAAAAGCTTAAGCTTAAGGAGTATTCGACGCTGAATCTGCTCAGAAGACAGAAGGTAAAAGTGCTCTGCACCACAGATGATCCAATAGATGATCTAAAGTTTCATAAAGAAATCGCTGGAAAAATCAGTGATATAAGTGTGAGACCATCCTTCAGACCGGGAAATGTACTGGATATCGAGAAGGATACATATAACAACTATATAAAGAAACTTGAAGAAGCATCAGGAATAAGCATATCGGATGTAGAAGCTCTTCTGGAGGCGCTTAAAATTAGGCTTAAGTATTTTATGGAGAATGGCTGCCGTGTAACCGATCACAGTCTGGAGGGAGATTTCTTCCGAAGGACAAGTAAAGAAGAAGTGAACAGGATATTCAGGAAACGAATGGAGGCTGCCACGGATTCAGAGGGGCTTTCGCCAAATCCACTTTCTGTTGATGAGGCGGCTGCCTACAGAGGCTATGTGATGGGAGAACTGGGTAAGCTTTATGCTGAGGATGGTCTTGCCATGCAGCTTCATATAGGAGCTATCCGTAATAATTCCGACAGAATGTTTAAGCTGCTTGGAGCGGATACAGGCTATGACAGTGTGCATGATATGAACTACGCACCGCAGCTGGCAGAACTTCTGAACAGTATGGATAAAGAAGACAAGCTGCCGCGTACCATACTTTATTATCTGAATCCAAAGGATGCGGCCATGCTGATGACAATGGCAGGCAACTTCCAGGGAAACAGCGAAGGAATAAAGGGCAGGATTCAGCTTGGCAGTGCATGGTGGTTCAATGATCATAAGAACGGTATGAGACAGCAGCTGCAGGCATTTTCGGATAATGGTGTGCTTGCAACTTTTATCGGAATGCTGACAGATTCGAGAAGCTTCCTGTCATTCCCAAGACACGAATACTTCAGAAGAATCCTTTGTGATATGGTGGGTGATCTCGTAGAAAGCGGTGAATACCCAGCTGATATGGATTTCCTCGGAAAAATGATAGAGGACATCTGCTACAATAACGCACAAAAATATTTCAGGTTTTAATAAGAAAAGATGACAGTTTCTCACCTGATGAAAAACTGTCATCTTTTGAATCAATAGGGACGGTTTAGAAATGAAAACAATTAGTGAAATCAAGGATATATTTCATGACATCGGCATCATTCCCGTTGTTGTTATAGATGATGAGAAGGATGCACTGCCTCTTGCCGAGGCTCTTATTAAGGGCGGACTTCCCGCTGCCGAGGTAACCTTCAGAACTGAGGCGGCAGCAGGGGCCATAAAGCTTATGAAGGAAAACTATCCCGAGCTTCTTGTAGGAGCGGGAACAATACTAAACAGAGAACAGTTTGACAGAGCCATCGAGGCCGGAGCAGAGTTTATTGTAAGTCCGGGATTTGATCCGGACCTGGTTAAGTATTCTCTGGAAAAACATTTTCCATATGTACCGGGAACACAGACTCCCGGTGAGATGCAGCAGGCCATGGCACTTGGACTGGACTTCGTAAAGTTCTTCCCGGCAGAACCGGCAGGCGGAATAAAAATGATTAAGGCCATTGCTGCGGCATATACGAAGCTTTCCTTTATGCCAACAGGCGGCATTAATGCCGAAAATGTAAAAGACTATCTGGCATATGAAAAAATAGTATGCTGTGGTGGAAGCTGGATGGTAAAAAAAGACCTGATCAGCTCAGGTAATTTTAAAGAGATAGAAAGACTTATTAGAGAGGCGGCAAGTTTAAAATGAAACTTAATATAAAATCAAGAGAAGAATGTAAATATGACATGCTCAGCCTTGGCGAGGTTATGCTGAGACTTGATCCCGGCGAAGGCAGAATCCGTACAGCCAGATCTTTTAGAGTATGGGAAGGCGGCGGAGAGTATAATGTAACCCGTGCTCTTCATAAATGTTATGGAATGAAGACAGGTGTTATTACTGCCCTGGCTGATAATGAGGTGGGGCGTCTCGTAAAGGACCTGATAGAACAGGGTGGAGTGGATACTGATCTTATATGCTGGAAGCCTACAGATGGTATAGGAAAGAAATGCAGAAATGGTATTAATTTTACTGAGAGAGGCTTTGGAATAAGAGGAGCACTCAGCTGTTCGGACAGAGCGAGTACTGCTATATCACAGGCGACTGCAAAGGATTTTGATTTTGATCATATATTCGGTGAGCTGGGTGTAAGATGGTTTCATACAGGCGGCATATATGCTGCACTATCACCTGAGTCTGCAGAAACAGTAATAGAAGCTTGTAAGACAGCTAAAAAATACGGAACCATAGTTTCTTATGATCTCAATTACAGAGCGTCCCTCTGGGAGCTTGTGGGTGGAACTGAGGCAGCTGTCAGAGTTAACCGCGAGATAGCAAAATATGTGGATGTGGTTATAGGAAGTGAAGAGGATTATACAGCCTGTCTTGGATATGAGGTGGAAGGAACTGACGCAGGCTTCAAGGAGCTGAACGTAGAAGCTTTCAAGAAAATGCTGCTTCAGGTTGCTGCTGATTATCCGAATATAAAGGTTATGGCAAATATGCTTCATACCGTCAGAACAGCTACCATAAATGACTGGAAGGCTCTTTGTCTGGCGGATGGAGAGATATGTATGTCAAAGGATTATGTGGGACTGGAGGTACTGGACAGAGTCGGTATAGGCGATTCATTTGCGGCCGGTTTTGCATATGGACTCATGACCACACAGGATCCTGAGTTGGCAGTAAACTACGGAGTTGCTCACGGCGCACTGGCGATGACAACACCGGGAGATACCTCTATGGCAAGCGTCGAAGAAGTTGAAGCCGTAATGGGGGATGCAGGCGCAAGAGTAAAAAGGTGAGAAGGTGATTAATATGAAGGAATTTAGTGAAAAAATATGGCAGGAAAATGAATATAATTATGCGGCAGCCTATGGATTTATTCCAAGCATTCATTCATATATCCATGATGAAGCATCAGACGAAAACAGAGACTGCATGCTGATAGTTCCGGGCGGTGGTTATTGTATGTGTGTATCCCATGAGGGTGAGCTGGTTGCAAAGGTTTTCTATGAGCAGGGCATGAATGTATTTGTTCTTTCCTATACAACAGATATAACCATGTCGGTACCTCTTAAGAAGCAGCCTTTGGAGGACATTTCCAGAGCAGTGCGATTCATAAGAAAGAGGGCCGGAGAATATCATATAAAAGATAAGAAGCTTATTGTATGTGGATTTTCTGCAGGAGCTCATGTCTGCGGAAGCCTTGCAGTTCACTATGACGATGTAGAGGATAAGTCATCAGAATATAAGGATATTTCCAACAGACCTGATGGTGCGATTCTTGCTTATCCGGTCATAACCTGTGGTGAAAAAACACATATTTATTCAGTTCAGACACTTCTGGGATATGAACCCACAGAAGAAGAACTTGATTATTTCTCTCTTGAGAAAAATGTAACTGAGGATACTCCACCATGCTTCCTCTGGCAGACTGCAACGGATGATTTGGTTCCGGTAGATAACAGTTATATGATGGCTAAGGCGCTTAAGGAAAAAGGAGTAATGTTTGCTCACTATGTATTTCCATCGGGATTCCATGGACTCAGCTATCCAAATGATGAGTTTTTCCAGGGACTGGCAGGAGGACAGTATACCTTTGAACAGCTTGAAAAAGCAATCAAGGCAGTTAAAGCAGGTAAGGGAGTAAATGTATCGGATAAGAGAAGGAAGGAGCTTGAAGAGCAGTTTCCTGATATCAAACCGGATGAGGATTTAACCGGTGAAGCTCAGCCTGTAGAAGAAGCACAGCCACAGGAGGCTGAAGCAGCTAAGCAGGATGAACCGGAAGAGCAGCCACAGGGACTGCCTCCGATAGATAAAACCTGGATCGAGGATATCGGACTCTGGCCTGAGCTTGCAAGGGTATGGATGAACAGGATCGCATAATCTTACTGGTTATCAGATTTTAAAATAAATAAGGGCATTATAAAACGGAGGATTAAATGAGAAGAGGTTTAAAGAGCTTTTTAGGTATTGCACTGGCATCTGCCATGCTGATCGGCATAAGTGGATGTGGTAGTACTGAGGTGGCAGATAATACTACTGAAGCCACTACTCAGGAGGAGGTTACTTCAGAAGAGGTTACTGAGGAAACTACCACAGAAGAAACTGCTTCATCAGGAGAAGCAGAAGAAACGGAGAATGCCATGGGTGTAGAAGAGGATATCACAGATCTCAGATCGGTAGTTGCATCTGAAGAAGGACTTGGAAAAGATGCTATCTGCGGAACTTGTCTTGGCAGTGTCGGAGTAAATGATGCAAATCTCATGAAGCTTGTTGAGAAGCATTTTAACGCAGTGACGCTGGAAAATGAACTCAAGATGGATTCTATGTTCGGCTATAACAATGATGCTCCTGCATCAGGAAGTATTCATGAAGAGGAACTGAATGGTGAAAAGATAGAAGTTCCTACCCTTGATCATTCAAGAGCAGACGCAATTCTTGATAAGATAGTTGAGTGGAACAGCGCTAATCCTGATAAACAGATCAGAGTAAGAGGTCATGTACTGGTTTGGCATTCACAGGCTCCGGAGTGGTTCTTCCATGAGGGATATGATAAGAAGAATGATTATGTGTCATCTGATGTAATGAATCAGAGACTTGAGTGGTATATAAAAACCGTGCTTGAGTATTATACATCTGACAGCAGTAAGTATAAAGGACTTTTCTATGGCTGGGATGTAGTTAATGAAGCCATTAGCGATAGTACGGCAACTTACAGAACCGATGAAGAGCCGGGCAGCGACAAGCTCTCAGACTCCACACATGGAAGCAAGTCCAGCTGGTGGAAAGTATATGGATCTAATGAATTCATTATCAATGCATTTAAGTTTGCAAACACCTATGCACCTGCTGACCTTGAGCTTTATTACAATGATTACAATGAATGCGATTCCAGCAAGATGAAGGGTATCGTTCAGCTGCTTACAGACGTAAAAGAGGCTGAAGGAACAAGAATAGACGGCTTCGGTATGCAGGGACATTATACGGTAAATGCGCCTTCTGAAGATCAGATAGAAAAAGCCGTTAGAGCATATTCCGAAGTAGTTGGAAAGGTAATGCTCACAGAGCTGGATGTTAAGGTAAGTGCTCTGTTCGATGGAACAGAAGCAGGTCTTCCGGATGAATATGCACGTCAGGCAGCATATTATAGCTCTATCTATGAGCTGATGAAGGTTCTTAACAAAGAAGAAGGAATAACAGTTTCCGGAATTACCGTATGGGGAGTAATAGATACCTATTCATGGTTGCAGCAGCAGAGCAATGTAGGCGGTGGTGCAACCGGAACCATACTTCAGTGTCCGCTTCTCTTTGACGGAAATTATAAGGCTAAGCCATGCTTCTGGGCTATCGTTGATCCTTCAACAGTAGATGCTTCCGTGCTTGAAGTAGAGAGACCTACTATTCAGATAAAGAAGGGTACGGCAAGTATAGGTGAAGAGGTAGATCCTGTATGGGATGAGGTTGAAGCAATACCTCTTGATATAAAAGTTCAGGGTGCAGAGGCTACAGGAACTGCAAAGCTTCTTTGGGATGAAGAAAATCTCTATGTGCTTATGGAAGTAAAGGACAGCGTTCTGAACGATGCAAGTGAGGATGATTATCAGCAGGATTCCATCGAGGTATTTATCGATGAAACAAATTCCAGAGCAGGTGGCTACGATGACGGGGACAAGCAGTACCGTGTAAGCTTCAATAATAAGCTCAGCTTTAACGGTGAGAAATGTCTTGAAGAGTATATAACCTCATCAGCTGTTACAACAGACGATGGATATATCATCTCAGCTGCCATAAAATGGAGTGAGATAACACCAGAAGTTGGAACAATGATCGGACTTGAACTTCAGATAAATGATGCAGGTAGTGATGGAAACAGAAAAGGAACCAAGAGCTGGGCAGATGATACAGGAACATGCTACATGAATCCGGCAATGTTCGGTCACGCAGAACTTGTAGAGTAAGAGTTATTATTCACGGTATATGAGAGTATCTCACATAAAACTTATTTATGCTTGCATAAGAATAAGTTTATGTGCGATGCGGACTTAAGAGTGATTTTTGAGTCAACCGTGAATATTCAACCATGAATCACCCATCAGTAATTGAGTATATGAGGCAATATCATGATAAAAGGCACTAATCCAATACTGGGAATGGACTTTCCTGATCCGGATGTAATAAGAGTAGGCGATACATTTTACATGGTTTCAACAACCATGCATTTCTTCCCGGGCTGCGAGATACTTCGTTCCTATGATCTGATAAACTGGGAGCATCTTACCTATGTGTATGACAGGCTGGACAGCACTGATGCACAGAAGCTTAAGGGTGATAAGCATATCTTCGGTAAAGGTATGTGGGCAGCAAGTCTCAGATATCACGAAGGAACCTACTATATGGTTTTCGTGGCAAATGATACGGGAAAGACCTACCTCTACAGAGCAGAGAATATCGAAGGACCCTGGAGAAAGAGTCTGATAGAGGGCTTTTATCATGATTCATCACTTCTCTTTGATGAGGGAAGGATATTTATAGTATACGGAAACACAGATGTCTATCTGACAGAGCTAAATAGTGAGCTGACGGGGCCGCTGGAGGGCGGTCTTCACAGGCTCATAGTGAGCGATAAAGGTAATTCCATGCTGGGCTACGAAGGCTCTCATTTATACAAGATAAAAGGAAGGTACTATCTGTTCCTGATACATAGCGCCAGAGATCAGTGGATGAGAAGAGAAGCTGTTTTCTCATCCGACAGTCTGGAGGGTGATTTTGTCGGAGGAGATGTGCTGTCTGATGATATGGGAAGACCTCATATGGGCGCAGCCCAGGGCGGCATAGTAGATGATGTATATGGAAACTGGTATTCCATAGTATTCCAGGACTGCGGTGCAGTGGGAAGGATACCGGTATTAGTTCCTGTGACCTGGGAAAATGTCACCGAAGACGGTAATGTATACGAAGCTCCGGTATTCGGCATAGACGGAAAAGTTCCAATGGAGTTAGAGCTATCGAGTACAAGACCGGATCATGTCTATGCACCACTCTATGGAAGCGATGATTTTAAGGATAATTATTTCAGAGAATTCTGCTTAGGCAGCAGTACTTCTTTTGACAGGAGACTTTATGGCTGCTTCGGATTAAAAAGCTTCTGGCAGTTCAGTCATGAACCGGATCTGTCACTGGTGGATGTAGATAAAGAAAAGGGAACCTTAAGAATCAGTACAGATAAGATATGCACCAATATCCATCAGGCTGGAAACGTCCTTACCCAGAGAATGATGAGTCCCGGATGCATAGGAGAAGTTACCATATCAGGAAAAGATCTTAAAGAAGGAGATATGGCAGGACTGGCTGTATATCAGGGAAACTATATCTGGGTTGGAATAACCAGAAGGCAGGGAAAGCTTTATGCGCTTACCGCATCCTTTACAAGTAAAGAGGACACATGGACTCTGTCAAAGGAACCGGGTGAAGAGAGCGAACTGACTTTACTTGACACAGATACACTTCGTGTAAGACTTGATACGACATTTGAGGTAAACGGAGCAAAGCTGGAACTTGTACATGATGTAGTTGAAACCTCTGAGAAGGAGGAGGTCTCGGAAAAGGATACTGTGGTAGGAGACAGAGCAGAGTGCAGCATATATATAAATGGTGAGTGGAAAAGAATCGGTCCGACACATAAGCTGTCCTTCAGACTTGACTACTTCACAGGCGCAAGATTCGGGCTTTTTGTATATTCAACAAACCAGACCGGTGGTACAGCCCAGTTCTCAGATTTTACTCTGAACAGGCGATAAGCTGTTCTGAGATTATTAAATGATTAAAGTAAAAGACAGTTGAGATTGGAGGACTCAACTGTCTTTTTGGGTTATAGATTTTGCAACTCTCTTTGTTAAGGAGTAAAGAGTTTAAGTGTATTAATTATGTGCTGCAGCTTTCTTATGGAATAGTGCAGGCTGTTC
Organism: Eubacterium sp.; assembly: GCA_017519155.1. GTDB lineage: Bacteria > Bacillota > Clostridia > Lachnospirales > Lachnospiraceae > Eubacterium_Q. Next base: position 14,665 of record JAFWSY010000047.1, on the reverse strand, counting down.
TGAAGGTTCGATAAATGATATGTTTGAACCAACGTATCTTCTATGGAAGTGGAAGTAATATCTGAGCCATGCGGTCACACCACTGACAGCCCAAACGATACCGGCTGAAAGCCATATTCCTTTTGGTCCCATTCCAAGATATGAAGTCAGAATAATAGGAATGGTGAATCTTCCTATAACTTCTACGACACCGTTAAACAGTGCGAAAAATGCATCGCCGGTTCCTGTAAGAACACCACGTACAACATATATCATTCCGAGTGTGAAGTAGAAAAGACTTGTAAGCTTAAGTCCCATCATTCCAAGCTCGATAACTTCTTTTTCTGATACGAAGAGCGATGTGATTGCTCCACCGAAGAACTGCATTACCAGTAGCAGTACACAGGAAAGGATGGCCATCATGACCAGTCCCTTCTTGTATCCTGTATATACGCGGTCGTATTTCTTGGCACCGAAATTTTGTCCGCAGTATGTAGAAAGCGACATTCCAAGTGTGGTATATGGCATGTGAACAAACTGTTCTATTCTGTTCGTTGCAGCAAATGCAGCCACTACCACGGTTCCGTATGAATTAACTATACGCTGGACTGCCATGGATGAAATGGCGATGAGTCCAAACTGAAGTGACATCGGAACTCCGAGTTTGATTATCTTAGCGACAATCTTTGAAGATATGGTAAAGAATTCTTTTTCAATTCTGAAAACAGGATTTTTGGTATATGCATATAATCCACAGGAAAGAGCTGATATAAACTGAGCAATTACAGTAGCAAGAGCAACGCCCTTGATTCCGAGATTAAAGAAATATACGAAAGTAACGTCGAAGATTACATTTATTATGGTCGAAATAATAAGGAAATACAGAGGCGTCTTCGAGTCGCCCAGTGCACGAAGTACTGCTGTAAAGAAATTATATAAGGAAGTGAACAGCAGACCTACACACATGAACCTTACATACATAGTTGAAGCTGCTATAATACTTTCCGGTGTGGATAACAGCTGCAATAAGTAAGGTGCCAGTACGAAACCTATGGAACCGAAGAGAATCGGAACAATAAGCATTATGAATCCGGTATTTACTATAGTTCTCTTCACGTTGTCATTATCATGGGCACCGTAATACTGAGATACTATGATTCCACCGCCACTGCTGATTCCATTACAAAGTGCGAAGAACAAAAATGTAATAGAAAAAGTTGCACCAACAGCAGCAAGAGCCTCGGCGCCGACGAAACGGCCCACGATTATAGTATCAGTCAGATTATATATCTGCTGAAATATATTACCGATGAGAGCCGGTATGGAAAATAACAGTATGTGCTTGACCGGATTACCAACGGTCATATCTGTTGAACGATCTTTCATAGTGCGTAAATCCTTCTTTTATAGGTATCCTTTACCTAAAACATGGCCTTGTATCTTTCTTTCAGTTTAGTAATATACTTCTATTCAAAAATATAAACTACTCAAATATTTGACTAAAAGTTCCCGTTTTTTGTCATTATCAAAAAAAGATGACAGTTTTTCATCTGATAAAAAACTGTCATCTTTTGGGAATCACATCATTATCCCTGTTTCATTTTTGCTTTGTTTATGTACATCTTTTCGTCAGCTCTTTTTAGGATGTCCTGGACTGACATATCTTTTGCCGGATCGTATGAGGATATGCCGCAGGCCACTGATATATAATCATCCGGTAGCGGAAGCACATTAGTATAGGTGCTCATACGGTTATTAAGCTCAGTCAGCCGGTCTTCACGCTGCTGATAATCATCACCGGAAAGAACTGCGATGAATTCATCACCGCCGACTCTGTATATGGGACTGTGTTTAAACACATCACATATCAGGTGGCAGGCTCTTATCAGATATTCATCTCCTGCGTCATGACCTTTTGAATCATTTACGAGCTTCAGATTATTAACATCGAACACGGCGATGGCAAATCGTGTATCTGAATCGGAATTGATCTCGGACTGGAGGAATTTCTCCTTGTCCTCGTATGCCATACGGTTGTTTACGTTGGTGAGAGGATCTTTTCGCATAACCTCTATCAGTCGTTTGTTTATCAGATCCAGACTGAGAGCGTGTCGGAACTTATCAAATACAAGTCCCATACGGCTCTGATAATTCTGCAGGAAATGATTCTCAACCTTTTCCATACAGTCTCTGAATATTATATAGCCGTAGGCTTCTTCACCTTCATGAATAGGAAGAAATACATATAAATGATTTTTTCCTTCAGGGTCATAACCTGGAATCAGATCTTTTGATGGGAACAGTTCTTCATTATAGCTGACCCCGTCTTCAGTGGAGTAAAGTACCTCCATATTTTTACTGTAGCCGGTGGTTCTGAGTCGGATACTCGGATCATATATAGACAGTCCGAAGTTCGGCTCCAGCAGTACATGGAAGGAATCCCCTTCATAGTCGTGATTATCTACAAGAAGCTGATGCAGCTTCTGTTTAAACTCTTTATATGTAAGACAGGACAGAACTGTTGAATCAATAAGATTTAGCTTACGGTTGAAGTAGGTGGTCATGGCACGTTTGGAAAATGCCTCCCGACCCACACGTCTTCTGGTTCTGTCGCTGTTACGATAGGTATAGCAGTTGCAGCTTTCGCCGGGTATAAATTCGCAAGGAATGATATTATTATCTTCGCAGGTTTCTCCTTTTATCACATTGAGCCATACTTTTCCTGCCATTCTACCCATCTTAGTGAAGCACTGATCCACAGATGCAACGGATGGATCAAATATCTGGCTGTCGTCGATAAAGTCATAGCCTGTGACAAGAGTATCCTCCGGAACTCTGTATCCATTATTATTAAGGGATATACAGGTTTCCATGGCGAGACCGTCATTGGCACATATAAAAACATCCGGGAGTTTTTTGCCTGATTTGCAGAATTCATTGATATATCTTGTTACGGAAGCATTCTCCCACTTGGTATAGAATACTTCGCGAAGATCATCCGAGCGCTGATTTATTTCCAGGTAATCCTTCACGGCCTTCAGTCTGAGCTCCGAATCAAGTGAATCGGCAGTTCCCGCAAAGAAGATGATATCTCTGCAATTATGCTTTTTCTGAAGATGGTCACACATTTCCTGAGTAGCTGTATAGTTATCAGATCCGACATAGGGAACACCTTCGCGTTTTGCTCCCTGCATAATAACAGGAATGCCGGCTTCCCGGCTGCGTTTGATTATCATGTCTATCTGATCCTTATTATCAAGTCCGCTTCCAAAGATAATTACACCGTCAAATGTATTAAAATCGGGAAGGGTAAAGATATTCATCTCTCCCTTCTTGATAGAAGCTGTATCTACATAGGTGGGATAACAAAGAAAAAGAAAGATATCAACCCGCTCCTTTTCAAGCTCTTTCTGAACGCCTGTAAGAAACTGAGATAATATCTCACTGCACCAACCAATTGTAAAAAAAGCTATTTTTTTCTTCATAGATGTAACCCTTTTATAATTACTTAATAAAACGAAGAGATACATAGCTATTTTAACATATTACGGTTATTTTTTACATCATATTTTTAACTATTATCATTGCAATTAGAAAGCTGTTTCTCCATTTTCATGGTTCTTTCCCATCTGACAAATGCGACTCCAAGTATTATCACATAACCTATTATACTGGAGAGGACAGGAACTTCTTTGAAGAAAATGAGTCCCCAGAGAGTTGCAAAGATAACCTGAAGATAATCGAAAACTGAAAGTTTCTTTGCAGGAGCAAATTTGTAGGCTGTGGTAATTGCAAACTGGCCTACAGCTGCTGAAAGACCTGCCATGATCATTATAATCCACTGCTTCAGACTCATGGGAACATAGCTGATAATTAAGAACGGCAGGGTCAGAAGACATGAGAAAAGGGAGAAGCAGATGACAATAACAGGAGTCTTTGCTCCTTTGCCTCCGGCGCTTCGTACAAATACATATGCAGTTCCGGCTCCGAAACCGCCATACAGTCCGATAAGGGATGGAATCAGCTCCATATTACTTCCGGTAGGTCTGATAATGAACAGCGCACCGATAAATGCAAGAATAGTTGCGCCGATATCTATCTTCGAAGGCTTCTCCTTAAGTATGGGAATTGAAATAATGATGGCAAAGAAAGGAGAGAGCTTATTCAGCATATTTGAATCAGCCAGGTCAAGCCTGTCTATAGCATAAAAGTTAGCTATAAGTCCCGTTGTTCCGAAGAGACATCTGAAGAAGATATCCCAGCGGCAGTTTTTCGGTATCTCAAACTTTTCTTTTTCGATAAGTATCGTTCCGACAGCAATAATAAGAGCAAAGGCATTTCGGAAGAAAGCCTTCTGCATGGTAGGAAGATCGCCTGCGAGCCTTACAAAGAAAGTCATGAAAGAAAATCCCACGGCGGCGATTACTATACATATGATTCCTTTAAGCTGTCCCTTCATTATAATTCCTCAATCAAACAAAAAAAGTGTGATATCATGTAATGATACTTAAGTCATGATATCACACTTGTCAAGTCACTTAAAATATACTTGTATTATACTATACAGCAAGACTGAAACGAACCAGTGCGTTATCTGTTCCGGTTATCTTGGAATCAACTACTATGTTGACAGTATTGCCATACTCCAGTTCTTCGAGTCTGCTTCTTATCCTGTTCAAAACCCTCGGCATATACTGATGATTCATCTCAGGGAGAAGAAGGTGGAGTGTGTGACCGCTTACAGTCATGGCATCGCTCTTTCTCAGTGCGTGATTAACTGTTACTCCGCAGTTCTGTATTATCTCGCTTCTGGTCCTCATATCCATTTCCTCATTTGTAAAGGAAAATGTAATGTCTATCTCGCAGGCAAAGCTGTTATATGTGGAATTATAGTTGCTCAGGAACTGGCGGACTGCTCTGAATTCCTTTTCATCAAGCCACATAGCACCTTCGCTCAGAGGATCTTCTTTTTTCTTTTCCTTGTCGGAATTTTCAATCTCCGGATCATAGAAGCCTATGTTGTGGCCACCCAGATCCCTTACATATTCAAGTACACGTGCAGCCTTAGCAAAAAGCTCTTCATAATTATTTCCGTGCTCAGGCACCATTACGGCACCCATGGATACTCCCATATTTACGGGAACTTCGTATTCGGATACATCAGCTATCAGATCGTTGATACCCTTAACGATATGGAAATAAATCTCTGCAAGTTCTATCTTGGATTTGATATTGTTATAGAAGACTACGAATTCATCGTTACCGAGAAATGCTTTTGTATCTCCGGACTCTGTGAAGCTGTCGATGATACGTATGCATTCATCTCTGATTACGTCTCCTATTTCTTCGCCACAGGTGTCCCTGATTATCTCATAATTATCCAGCCTGATAATCGTCAAAACACCTCGTTCAATGGCGCATGCGGTTTTTAGTTTCTCAATAATTCCGGACTCACTCATGGCGCTACCTCCTTCTACTTATTTTGGTGGGTTGTGCCTAATCTAGCACAATCAAAAAACAGATATTTATTATTTTTTGCTGTTTTTTATTAATTTGTAACCTTTCATTGTGAAGAAAATATGAAAAAGTGGCTGATTCACTTAGTTTTCACACAATGGACAAAAGTTTTTAAAACTATCAAAAAAAATAAATGTGTGTTAAAATATTATTATCTGTGTAATGAAAAAATCCTTTTTATTATATATTTTTATGGCGAATCTTCAGAGGAGGAGTTATATGATATCAACGTTTTACTTGATTACATTTCTTGCTTCACTTCTGCTAACTGTCATATATTTGTACAAGTGGCATAAACATTATGAGGTAAATATATCAATTATCTTTACGCTTATTCCCATAGCTAATCTGGGATATCTTTTGATGTGGCATTCACCGAACGAAGAAAGCTATATTACTGCTCTTAAGATTACTTATCTGGGTGGATGTTTCCTGCTTCTGTTTATTACACTTTGTGTGTTCAGACTAAGTGGCATCAAAGTAAAAAGATGGGTTCGCACAACGGGATTCCTTATATGTCTTCTGATGTATGCCGGCGTTCTCACCTTAGGTCACTATCCTTTCTTCTATAAGAATATGTTCTTTCAGAGAAATGGCTCCGAGCTGATAATTGCAAAAACCTATGGTCCGCTGCATACGGTTTTCTATGTGGTTATAGGCCTTTATTGTGTGTGCGGCATATTTGCCATCCTGTATTCGCTTTATGCAAAAAAGCAGACCTCCAGAAGAATACTTTATCTGCTGTTTCTTCCGGAGATTATAGCCATACTGGGATATGTGGGGTCTCATTTTTTTACAAAACATACAGACCTTACACCTCTCTCTTATAATCTTGCACAGATAGTATACCTTTTGATAATAAGAAGAATGTCTTTATATAATGTAAATGATAATGTCATTCAGTCTATGGTTCAGACCGGTGAGACAGGCTTTGTATCGCTGGATTTCAGCCACAGATATCTGGGTAGTAATGAAACTGCAAAGAATATCCTGCCTGAGCTGAGAGAGCTGAGAGTAGATCAGTCAATTGACAGTTATGAATCTTTAAAGGGGAATATAACCCACTGGCTGGGACATTTTGAAGAGGATGACAGTGTTCATAATAATCTTTATATCAAAAGAAATCCGGAAAATGAAGATGATAATGAGATATACATAGTTAAAATAAATTATCTCTATGTGGGTAATAGAAAAAGAGGATATCAGATATTCCTGAATGATGATACCAAGAATCAGAAGTACATCGCTCTTATGGACAAGTATAATGAGGAACTGGAGCAGGAAGTATCCGAAAAAACCGAGAAAATAATAGAGATGCATAACAACCTCATCCTGAGTATGGCTGTTATGGTTGAAAGTCGGGATAACTCCACAGGCGGACATGTTAAAAGAACCAGTGAAGGAGTAAAAATCCTCGTAAATGAGATAAAGAAAAATAATATATTCGGACTATCCGAAGAGTTCTGCAAGGATATAATCAAAGCGGCACCAATGCATGATCTGGGCAAGATAGCCGTAGATGATGCCGTCCTCAGGAAGCCGGGAAGATTCACCGATGAAGAATTCGAGAAGATGAAGAAACATGCAGCGGAGGGGGCAAGGATAGTTCATGAGATCCTTAAGGAAACCGATGATGAATCCTTCAAGATAATAGCCGAAAATGTAGCTCATTATCATCATGAAAGAATTGACGGTTCAGGATATCCGGAAGGACTTAAGGGTGACGAGATACCTATAGAGGCCAGGATAATGGCAATTGCCGATGTATATGACGCTCTTGTAAGTAAGAGAGTTTATAAAGACAGCATGTCCTTTGAGAAGGCTGACTCTATCATAATGGAAGGAATGGGTAAGCATTTCGATAAGAAGCTGGAGCCATTCTATGTAAAGGCGCGACCGAGATTGGAGAATTATTATAAGAGTCTTTCGTCGACGTAATAAAAAACATCATAACTGCGAAGGCAGAAATTATTTATACAAGGGGAAAAATGATGAACGAAAAAATTGTAATTGATTCAAAGAATCGTATCAGGTTCAACAATAATGTTGATTTCTGTGTAGGAACAGGACGCCTGGGTCTGGCGCTTACTGAGGAATACTTAAGCGAGCTTAAGTTTGTTCAGGAGAAAATAGGCTTTAAGCACATAAGAGGTCACGGACTTTTTTCTGATGATGTATCCATATATCATGAGTATGAAGAAGACGGAGAAACAAAGGTAGAGTATAACTATACTTATCTTGACAGAATATTTGATAAATATATAGAGCTGGGCATCCGTCCGTATCTGGAGCTGGGCTTTATGCCGGGAGAACTTGCCAGCGGAACTCAGACTATATTTTACTGGAAAGGAAATACCACACCTCCGAAGGATTATAAGCGCTGGACAGATATGGTTGTGGCACTCCTTAAGCATATAAGAGGAAGATATGGTGAGGAGGTTCTTGACTGGCCTATCGAGGTATGGAATGAGCCGAATCTTCCGGGCTTCTGGTATAAGGCTGATATGCAGGAATATTTCAAACTGTTCAAGGAGACCTTTGAAGCAATCAAGGCTTATGACAGCCGTTTTAAGGTAGGTGGTCCTGCAATCTGCGGTGTGAAGGATGCTGAGTGGATACAGGCATTTCTGGAGTTCTGCAAAGAAAATAAACTCAGGCCTGATTATATAACCAGACATCATTATACAGTTGAGTTCCCGGACCGTGTGGGACATTATGATTATTCAAAGCTGGAGGATGCAGAGATGCGATTCGATAATCTCCAGTCTACAAGAGATATTGTTGACAGCTTTGAAGAATTCAAGAATACACCAATACATCTGACAGAGTTCAGTACCTCCTATACACCTAAGGGAGTTATACATGATACTAATCTGAATGCCGCATATCTGGCTGAACAGCTGTCACGTATCGGAGATATGAACGAAGCTTATTCCTACTGGACCTTCGGCGATGTATTTGAGGAACAGGGCGTTCCTGATTCGCTCTTCCACGGAGGCTTCGGAATGGTTGCTGTAGGAAATATACCTAAGCCAGCTTTCTGGACTTTCTATTTCTATAAGCAGCTGAAGAAAGCCGGCAGTGAGTGTGTCTTCAGAGACAAGTCTTCAGTTATTGTAAAAACGGATAAGGGCTATGCTGGCATCCTGTGGAATATAAAGGGTGAAGAATATAAGTGTGAGATTACATTTCCTATAGATGCGGAAATGGATGGTAAGGATGGATTTGCATTCATAACTAAGACAGTTGATGAGGAGTGCTGTAATCCTCTGAAGCTGTGGCATGATATGGGAGAGACAGCTTATCCGGTAAGTGAGGAGACAGAGCTTATCAGAAGCAGTGCATATCCATTGGTCAAGAGTGAAGTTCTTAAGGCTGAAAATGGAGAGCTTTACGCTGAGATAGATGTAAAAACAAATGGAGTTGTATACTTTGAACTTAGCAAAAGGAACTTTACGCCTGACAGAGGCTATGATTATGACAGAGTAATGACAGAGGCGTAACATAATCAATCTATAATGGGGATCATATGAGAGTACTTATAGTTGAAGATGAATATTCTCTTGCCGAACTGGTGGCAGAGAGGCTTAAGAAAGAAAGATATACTGTAGATGTGTCTTATGATGGTGAGGATGGTCTTTATAATGCCCTCACCGGCATATATGATCTGATACTTCTGGATATCATGCTTCCTAAGAAGGATGGGCTGGAGATATTGAGAGAGCTCCGGGCCGAGGGCATAACTTCGAAAGTTATTATGCTGACTGCCAAGGGAGAACTGGAGGATAAACTTAAGGGCTTTGGTGAAGGTGCAAATGATTATGTGCCGAAGCCCTTTCATATAGATGAACTGGTAGCCCGGATAAATGCGCAGCTCAGAGTCACGGCAGTTGTAAAGGATAAGCTGGAATTCGGCAATATAGTTCTGGATTATGATCTGCCCGGTGTGGTCAATAAAGAAACCGGTGAGAGTATAAAGATAAATAACAAAGAGTTTCAGCTGCTGGAATATTTTATGATGAATCATAGTCAGGTACTTTCCAAAGATATGATATTTGACAGGATATGGGGCATGGACAATGACTCCTTGTCAAATAACCTGGAGGCTTATATATCATTTGTCCGTAAGAAGCTAAGAGTGCTGGAGGCCGATGTTACTATCAAAACTATAAGGAATATGGGTTATAGGATGGAGACTGTTGATGAAGGAACTGACTAAAAAAGTTTTTCTCACCATTTTCTGGATTCTTTCTTTTTTCATATTCATAAGCCTTGTAATAATGAATATATATAATTACAGGCGTGAATATGAAAATGTTGAAAGAAATCTTTTTATTATGGATAATCGTGGGAAAAGATTTGATCTGGGAGGACCGGAGGGATTCGACGGTAAAGATATGAATCCTGAGGAAGTGGAGCCGAAAGATCTGAATAATATGATGATCATGGACTATGATGTCTATACCGTGGAAGTATCTGATGGAAAAGTAGCAGATATATTTACTCATGGAAATGAGTCGGAAGATTTTGATGTTACAAAAACTGCTGAGGAGATACTCGGAACATATGGTCCGGATACATTAAAGGTAGAGAATCTGTATAAAGGGAATTACTCATTTAATTATAAAAGAGATAACAGGATAGTTATTATAAATGACGCAGAAGTAGCGCAGAAACTTAAGAGTTTACTACTGATATCTGTGCTTACATTTCTCATATTGGAGCTGGTTATTTTCTTTATATCAAAACTTGTAACCGGCTGGATCACGAAGCCTGCCAGAGATGCTTTTGAGAGACAACGCGAATTTATAGCCGATGCATCCCATGAACTTAAGACTCCGCTGGCTGTCATTATGGCATCCTCCGATGAGCTTAAGGCAGACGAAGAAAACAGTAAATATATCGGGAATATAAAATACGAATCCGACAGGATGAATAAGCTTATCGCCGGTCTTCTGGATCTGTCAAAACTGGAGGAAGGCGTATCAAAGGACAGCTATAAGGAAGAAAGTCTCTCCAGGATAGTTGAGAAGACCTGCCTGGTATTCGAGGGTATAGCCTTTGAACAGGGTATCGAGATAGAAACAGAACTTGAAGAGAAGATAAACTTTAGATGCAGCAAGGATGAGATGGAAAGACTGGTTTCCATTCTGATCGATAATGCAATAAAGCATAGTTATGAAAAGACAACTATCAAAGCAAAGCTTCGTAAATCGAAAGGTGCTATTATACTTGAGATAATTAATTCAGGTGACCCGATTAAAGAGGGCGACGAGGAAAAGATCTTTGAAAGATTCTACCGGGCTGATAAGGCCAGAAGCAGAAGCGAGAACCGTTACGGTCTTGGACTTGCCATAGCAAAAAGAATCGTGGAGAATCACGGTGGCAGTATAAAGGCATATTCCAAGGAAGGGAAGACCACCTTCCGGGCAGAGTTCAAATAGAGCAAAAGATGACAATTTTTCATCAGATGAAAAATTGTCATCTTTTTTTAATTTTTTAATATTCGTTTAAGGTTCGCTTTTTAATATGTGTTCAAGATAAACATCTGTGGATGACATCAAACTAGTGAAAGTGAGGAAAATGAAATGAGTGATTATATAGAAGTTTTTAAAAGAATAGAGATCAAATACCTCCTTTCAGCTGAACAGTTTAATGAGCTTTTTTCATATCTTGAAACTATAGCAAGAGTTGATGATTATGGGCAGACAAGGATTAACAACATCTACTTCGATACTCCGAGCTACAGAATGATAAGAAACTCGCTGGAGAAACCAATCTATAAGGAGAAGCTGAGGCTCAGGACCTACGGAAAGACAGATGATACAACGAACTGCTTCATAGAAATAAAAAAGAAATACGACGGAGTGGTTTATAAGAGACGGGTATCAGGAGATTACAGAAGAGCTTATGATTATCTGGTGAATGGAGGAAAGCCTCTGGATGATTCGCAGATATCCAGAGAGATAGAAGGTCTTAGGTTCATGTATGAAGAATTAAAGCCTTCCATGAAGATATGCTACGACAGAATAGCAATGGCGGGTATATATGATCCGAATCTTAGAATTACATTTGATAAGAACATACAGTGGAGTATAGAGGATATGGACCTTAAGAAAGATACTAGAGGTAACCTGATACTTAATGAAGGAAAGTATCTGATGGAAATCAAGGTAGCAAATTCGATGCCGAGGGAACTGGCTGAGAAGCTTAGTGAACTTGCGATTTATCCGAATACATTTTCTAAGTACGGAAAAGGATATCAGGATATGCTCCAGAGGGATAAGAGAGATACGAAGATAAAGAATCCTGAAGTAATAACAGGAAGAGAGGTGATGGTTTATGCTTAATAATATATTTTCATCAATAATAACAAACGGAATTTTCACAGCCAGTCAGTTTATGATAGCGACTATAACATCACTTATATGTGGACTGGTGATAGCGATAACATATTCAGTAAGAAATAAATGCACCAGAAGTTATCTGGTTACACTAGCCCTCCTTCCGGCGATAGTAGAACTGGTAATAATACTTGTGAACGGAAATATCGGTACCGGAGTGGCAGTTGCAGGAGCCTTCAGTCTGGTAAGATTCAGATCGGCTCCGGGCAAAGGCCAGGAGATAACAAGTATATTCCTTGCGATGGCGGTAGGCCTTGCTACAGGAATGGGGTATATCGGAATAGCGATTCTGTTCTCGGTAGTAGTATCAGTACTCAATCTGTTAATGAATCTTACAGGCTTCGGTGCAGCAGACGAAAGCCATAGAATACTTAAGATAATGGTTCCGGAGAACCTGGATTATGAAGGTAAATTCGAGGATCTGTTTGATAAATATCTGTCTGACTATAAGTATGAGGAAGTTAAGACAAGCAACATGGGAAGCCTGTATAAGCTTACACTCAGTGTAGTTCTTAAGACAGGGATATCAACCAAGGAGTTTTTAGATGAGATAAGGACCAGAAACGGTAATCTGGATATCAGTCTGGGAAGGCAGATAGATAACCCGGACAGCCTGTAGTATATGAATACCTGCAGAGTCTCATCCTACAATAGCAAAAAGGAGGAAACAATTATGCGTAAGAAAGAATATAGAAAGCTTATAAGTATGGGGATAGTATCGATCATGATGGCAGGGCTTCTTACTGCCTGTGGCGAGTCAGGGATTATGGCAGATAATACTACTTCTCAAAGTATAGAAGCCGATGAAGCTGATGAAGAAAGTGCTGCAGATGTAAAAAAGGAAAGTAAGACGTCAAGTAAGACAGAAGAGGCAGAAGATGCGAAGTCTGAAAAAATGGATAATGCTGAGTCAGCATCTACAGGTGAGGATATAGCACTGACAGATGACAACGATATAAGTATAACGAAGGGAGGGAAGTACACCGTTACCGGAAGTTCTAAGAATTCGACTATCTGTGTAGAAACCGAAGAAGAGGTAGAGATAGTTCTGGACGGCGTATCCATGGAGAATGAAACAACTCCCTGCATATATGTTAAGAATGCGGACAAGGTCACTGTCTCTACTACGGAAAATGAGAGTACCCTTACTGTAACAGGAAGCTTTGAAACGGATGGAGACACCAAGACTGATGCAGTGATTTTCTCAAAGGATGATATAGATCTGGAAGGTACAGGAGTTTTGAATATTAAATCTTCGGACAACGCCATAAGCAGCAAGGATGATCTTAAGATAAAGAGTGGAACTCTGAATATTAATTGTACGGGAAATGCACTGGAAGCTCATGATGAGCTGGAGGTAACTGATGGCACTATCAACATCACCGGCTGCAACGACGGACTTCATGCAAAGGATAGTGATGATGATTCCAAGGGCTCAGTTCTGATAACCGGAGGAACCCTCAATATAAGTGCTACCGATGATGCTGTCCATGGGACTACAACTGTTCAGATAGACGGAGGCGAACTGACGCTCAAAGGTTCCGAGTGTATAGAGGCGACCTATATCAAGATAAATGATGGGAATCTTAATATATCAGCAAGTGATGACGGTATAAATGCAGCGGCTAAATCAAGTACGCTTACCCCGACCTTTGAAATGAATGGCGGAACCGTAACTATATCCATGGGAGCAGGTGATACCGATGGAGTAGACTCTAACGGAGATATCTATATAAATGGTGGAACCCTGGATATATCCGGACAGTCGACCTTTGATTATGACGGAAAGGCAGAGTATAAAGGAGGTACCATTATAGAAAACGGAACTACCACGAATACGATATCCGGTCAGTTCTTCGGAGGTCAGGGAGGCGGCTTTGGAGGCTTCGGAGAAGACAGGAACCGGGACGGAGAATTTCCACAGAACATGCATGGTCCGAGGGGAGGTGAATTTCCACAGGATATGCCTCAGCAGGAAAATAACGGTAATGAAACATATTAATTAAATGGAGGAATTAACATAATCAGTGACTTTATGAAATATGCCGAAAATCAGTCGAAAAAAATAGTAAGAAATACCCTATGTATAAGTTGACATACGCCCTAAATTATCGTAAATTTATAGATAGATATTTCTAACCTGAATGGTTAAGAATTTATATATAAGGGAGGTATTCAATATGGGAAAACAGGAGAATGTAGTGATCTTTGAAAACGATTCGTGGGTAATAGAACTCCGACCTCGAAACAACACACATGAGGGCGAACCTAATATGAAGGTTTGGGTCATTAGAGAAGGTCAGGAGGTTGCACAGTATAGTAGTAAATTCCGTGGTTACGGACATTATAAAGATCACGAAGAACTTCTTCCACCTAAGATTATTGAAATAGCAAAGAAATCCTGGGATAAGCTTAAAGAGGCACCACTTGATGATGCTCTTATAGAGGAAATGAAGACCATAGCTGAGTAAAGCTTTGGATGATATATAAGCTTAAAACTAAACTTTTTGAACACCGCAGTTATTATGGGAGCTGCGGTGTTTTTATATTGATTTTTTGTTTACTGAAGCTTGTTTCATGAACATAAAAATGGTAAAATATAGGGTACTAGTGAAGGTTTTTACCATATTTAGAAGGGATCAATACAAATATGGAAAAAACAGAAAAAAAGAATAATAATTTGCTTGTTTTTGTAGCCATTGCTGCTGCAGTTGTTTTTGCTGTGGCCGGGCTGCTTTTCTTTTTTATGAAGAATAGATCTGAGG
>JAFWSY010000046.1 GCA_017519155.1 Eubacterium sp. | reverse complement strand
GCTCTTGGGGAACGGCACTGTTTCCATTAAAGAAATGATCCGTTATGATCATTCCGGCATAGCCTTCACCCTGCATGTACTCTACATAATCTCTTCCCAGGGCTCTTCCACATTTACTTGCCTGACTGGTATGTGAATGAGTTTCATATATAAATGCCATTTTTCTCTTCCTTTTAAATGCATAAATAACAACTTATACATTTTCCTCTTTCTTCATTAATACGTCAAGTAATAATAATACACAAAAAATTCACACATTAAAAAACACTTATCCTAACAAATGTTACAATAAGCGTTTTATGAAAATATGTGACACTTTGAACCTGGTTCAAGTGTCACATATATTATGTCAACCAATGTTAATATCCAGTTTTTTTAATTCTTCTATGAGGTTGTCATAGCCTGTAAAAAGTATACCGGTCATTCCCAGGGCATTTGCTGCATCGATATTTATCTGACGATCATCTACGAATACGCACTCTGTAAGGTCTACTCCGAATCTGGATTCAAGAAGTCGGTAGATTCCTTCATCCGGCTTCGTAATCTTCTCATAAGCTGATATGATGTGACCGTCTGTGTGAGGCAGAAATTTGAACCTGGGCCAATGTCTCTCTGCTGTTTCTATAGGATAATTGGATAAAATATATACTCCATACCCCTTGTCCTTTAATTTACAGATAAGTGGTTCTGAATAATCATATTCCTCAACTATATCCTGTATATTATCCCAGAACTTTAATATCTCTTCTTTATACTGTGGAAATTCTTTTGGAAATTTCTCCAGCGCATCTTTCTCTGTTTTTACTCCCTGATCCAGCTCATGCCAGAATTCGGTAACAACCATATTATCGGAAAGGAACTCCACGCACTCCTCGCTGAAGCCCAGTCCTCTCATATATTTCTTATAACAAAAAGCTACAAGTACATCTCCTACGTCAAATACTACATTTTTAATCATTTAATATACCACCTGATTACGGCCATTGGACTTTCCGATGTAAAGCTTCTCGTCAGCCTCTTTGATGGCTAACTCCTCATCCTTACTGTAATTAAATTCCGTAAGTCCAAATGTCATCGTTATTTTAATCTTATTATCACCAACTACTATTGTTTCCTTCTGAATCTTATTTCTAAGTCTTTCCAGAATTATAAATGCCTGATCACCGTTACAGTCAGGGAATATCAGAAGAAACTCTTCGCCGCCCCATCTTGATATAAATGCAGTAGTTCTGCAGTTATCAACCATGGTCTTTGCTACGAATTTAAGCACCTCATCACCGGCATCATGTCCATAGGTATCATTTACCTTCTTAAAGAAATCTATGTCACCCATTGCAACGCTTACAGCGGTTGAAACCTCTTCCTTCTTAAGTCTTGTCAGATATTCTCGTGCCTTTCTTCTGTTATTAAGACCTGTAAGCTGATCGGTAGAAGCTTCTTTCTTTAGCTGATCATTATACTTCATCAGTTTATTCTCAGCCTCATTCTCTTTGCGGCTGAACATATAAGAGATAAAAATAATAGAAATAAATACTGCTGAGATATTTGTTATCTGCAGAAGCTTATCATTCATATCACTGATTTCTACATCCGATTTAATACCACTTAATAAAACTATAGTAAGAATACGGACGATAAGAACAAATCCGGCATAAATAAACTTATACAGATTCCGGCCATGCATAGCGAAAAAACACAGCATGAGAATAATGATGAAATAATTCTGCATACCGGCTCTCCAGCCGAAGCAGGGCATCATCATAAGTGACCATAAAAACAAAAAAATCATAAAGCAAAACAGTGAAGGCTTTGTCTTTGAAAAATATGTATAGATAAAAAGCACTATAATAACAACAGCCAGAACAGCTATCTTGACTGTATTCATTTTAACTACATCTATTCCGGCAAAACACACATCCAGAACAAATGCCAAAAAGACGATTATGTACAGAACTCTTAATGTAACAATAACCCTCTTGTTTTCATTTTCCGCTTTAATATCTTTGTTTATCAAAGAAACAAGACCCACTATTTTACCCCACGATTCATATATGAAACATCATATGATTTTTATGCATCAACATGATAGCACAATTAATATATAAATGCCATATTTATAGTGATTATTCTTCATAGGAAATCCCAGTCAGTTTTCCGTCCTTCCAGGTCATTTCCTTAATGATTCTGCCACCCCTTAAACGAAGTCCCGTAACACGGCCATTCTTCCACTGCTTTGGAAGTGCCGGAAGAAGTTTTACCTCACCTCTGATACTTTGTACCAGCATTTCAGCGATTCCTGCTGTACATCCAAAGTTACCGTCTATCTGAAATGGCGGATGATTATCAAAAAGATTCGGGAGTGTCTGATCATCTATCAATTTCTCGATATTCTTATATGCCAGATCACCTTCGCCAAGTCGTGCATACATATTTATGATCCACGCCCTGCTCCAGCCGGAATGGCCACCACCGAAGGATAATCTTCTCTCAAGGGTTTTCTTTGCTGCCTCAAATAGCTCCGGTGTTTCATCTTTATTGATACTGCTTCCGGGATAAAGACCGAAGAGCTGGGATATGTGCCTATGTCCGGGCTCAACTTCTTCGTAGTCCTCATTCCATTCCATAACCTGACCGTATCTGCCAATGGAGTCCGTTTTTATACGTTTAGCGACTTCTACTGCACGCTTTGTTATACCGATTTCTTCTATCCCAAGTATTTCCTCCGCTTGAATACAAGCTGAAAGAAGTTCTCTGATTATCTGGTTATCCATAGTTGCGCCCTTACAGATAACCCCCTGCTCTCCATTTGGAAGTCGGTAGGTATTCTCCGGAGACAATGTAGGACAGGTAACAAGATAGTCACCATCCTCTACGAGATAATCCATAACAAATGTTGCAGCTTCACTCATTATTCCATATTTTTCTCTGAGAAAATCTATATCCTCAGTAAACCGATACTGCTCCCAGATATGAAGAGACAGCCAGGCTCCGCCCATAACCCAGTAAGTGGAGCTGAGGCATACGTCCTGTGGACAGGTATCAGCCCAGATATCGGTATTATGATGAGCTACAAAGCCGCCGCAGCCATACATTTTCCGAGCTGTTTCCCTGCCGTTTTCTCTCAGTCTTTCTACAAGAGCTATTAGAGGTTCATTACATTCAGCAAGATTAGTAACCATAGCCGGCCAGTAATTCATCTCAGTATTTATATTTATGGTGTACTTACTTCCCCATATCGGAGTATAATCCTCATTCCAGATTCCCTGAAGATTTGCGGGAAGTGAGTCTCCTCTTGAACTGGATATAAGCAGATATCTGCCGAACTGGAAGAATCTGACTATCTTTTCCTGTCCTTCTATATCAAGAGTCACCCTGTTAAAGAGAGACTGATAATCTGATATATGCTCAGCTAAAAGTTCAGCCCAGGTAAACTCTGCCGCTCTATCCAGTCTGTCTAATACCGACTTAGTAGTATCCACTTCTCTGAATGTTGTATCAGCAGCCAGGATAATAAGAGCCTCGTCGGCATTTCTAATGATTGTCGTACTTCCTATCTGTTCACTTGAACCGCCGATGGCATTTACCTTTATACCCGCAGTCATGGATATACTGCCCTTACCGCCTGAGGTAGCCTGCATAAGCTGGATATTCGGCGGATATGCCTTAACACTATCCACATAGTGAATATAGTTCTGTCTTCTTATTGAGAGCATCTCGTAAGGAAGATTCTCCCAGGGAGCAAAGCCACGTCCAAGCTGTGCATGGAAAGATAAACTGCCCGGTTTGTCAGCTGTAAGATGTACTGCCATTATATTCTGCGGATAGCTTGTAATTACCTCTCTTGTGTATGTCACACCATTCATTTTGAAGGTTGTTACTGCAACTGCTCGACTGATATCAAGGAATCTCTTATAATCAGAATACTCGGTTTCCCTGCCCATGAACTCTATATAAAGATTTCCCAGACATTCATAGTGTCTCTGCTCTTCCGGAGTGCCTGATAATGCAAAGCAGCATAATTCTTCTGCTTCCGAGATTCTTCCCTCAAATATCAGCTTTCTTATCTCGGGAAGTTTCTCAAGTGCCGATGGATTTATCCTGTCCTGCTTACCGCCAAACCACACACTGTCTTCATTTAGCTGGATTCGTTCTATATAGGGATTACCGAAGATCATTCCTCCGAGCTTACCATTTCCCACAGGAAGTGCCTCATTCCAATTTTCTGCAGGTTTTTCAAATTCAATTAAATTTACGTCTATCTTATTATTTATCATACGGTTTACATAACTCCTTGCTTCTTCCTCAGAAACTTCTCCGTATACATCAAATATACTTATATCTCCCAGCTTAACCGGCTCCATGATTTTCCTCACATAGATCTGCGCTATATGATTGGCACATACACGGCAGTCAAAGAGATCACGAAGCTCATAAGCCGGGGTTATATCTTCTGCATCCTTTATTCCCAGCTCTGTTCTCATGTAATTATGCATGATCCGGGCTGCAGTCCTTCTGTCAAGAATCTTATCTCTGCCGATTATATCCTGCTCTTCCATCCAATTAACACCATTTAAAGTATCCAAATCAGAAGATGGACTAAGTCCGGCTATCATACTGAGAAAATCTCCAACTGTTATTATTTTAGTTGTCTGAGAAGTTAATTTCGCCATTTTCGTCTACATTAAATGTTACATGATCTGAAACATAATAATCACCATAGATATCATCTATACAGAAGGAATAATAGTATATTCCGGGCTGCATCAAATCATAATTAATCTCTAAAGTTCCTGATACTGTATATTCCTGACCTGAATACTCAGATTCCTCATCACCTTCCATGGAAAAAGCAAAGTACGCAGGCGTTATCTTATCTCCATCCTTCAGCTTGACTATCTCTCTGGCAGCCGCTCCTGCTTCGCTTATTCCTTCCCAGGTTCCTTCCACCTCCACATGATCGTCAGAATAATACTGCTTCATACGAAGATTGGTTTCAACACCGTTTAAAAGGATCGGAGAAGTATAAATAACATAGTCCTCAGTCTCTTCCACCACATATGTGGCCAGATTCTGACCATCCGGAAGTGACAGCCAGTTTCCGTCAAAATAATCACTGAAACGTCCCGATTCCCAGTCTCCCTGTACATCTGTAGTTTCACCGATTTCTATAAGACTGTTACCATCCTCTGAAACTTCATAAACAAGAGCAACGATTCCTGCTGCACTATCGATACCATTTTCATCCAGAGTACATCCATAGGTTCCATCTTCTCTGATCTGAGGCTGTTCGGAAAATGTAATGTACTGGCTTTCACCTGTCTGCTGATAACCATCCAGATAATTCCAGTAGCTGTCATCCTCGGTTTCACCCCAGTCCCAGTCACCACTGTCCTCAAACCACTGATTATCATCATAATCCTCAAAACTGTTATCGGTAGCACCTGTCTTGTTCTGTCTGTCGACAAAAGACAGATAATAAGGACTTACGGAAATCTTACTGAAAAGTGAAAGTTCATTTGAGCCCTGAATAGCAAGGGGGTAATAAATGGAAAGACCTAAGGATGAAGGATGTGTAGAACCGTTTACCTGATATACAACCGCATCCTTCAGAGCCTTTACAGCAGCATCGGCTCCCTGGGCATACTGGGCACAGGCATTACAGAGTCCTCCCATATCCACCATATTGGTATAGCCTTCTGTTTTGTTATTTCCGCCGAAATTATCAGCCTCTTCTATTCCACGGATCATTTCCGCAACATTTGACGAATCCTCTCCTGCATCATACATATTCTTTGCGAAGCTGTTAAAGCTTGTGAGCAGGTTATCTATTTTAGAAAGATCTATTACCGAAAGGGTTGTAAGAGAATCATCATTCTGTTTTTTACATGCCTCAAGGAAACTGTCACACACAACCTTTCCCAATGAAGCTGCATCCGAATCAACGTTCTTTGCAAGATAGTCTCCAATGGCTGTATAGTCCCAGCCGCTTCCCGGCTCTGTTTCTTCAGAACCGAACATATAATCAGAATAGGTAGCCATTACATTTGCCACCTCAACAGTACCCATGAGGCAGGCATCAAAACCTATAAAATCAAACTTACGGCCTGAACTTTCGGCACACTTCATAAGCGCAGAGTCCATCTCCATAAGTGTAAGAGAATCCTGATCATATTTTTCATCAAAGCATACGCCGGTTATACTTCCGCCGCCATGATCCCACATAACAAGTCCCATATGCTCAGAACCATACTCCTTAGTTCCCCAGATAAGAAAATCAGAGAGAGTCTCAGGGCGTCCCATGCTCTCTAGGGACTGTTCATCAACCTTTGTAACATCCTGGTTCTGGACAACAAAACGCTGAATCACGTCATCATCCACATCAGACCTGTTCCAGCCATCTGTTCCACCTGTCTGAACTACGTAACGAACCTTATCACTTGGAGTTGAGCTTAACATTTCCTCCAGATCATCTGTTCCCATGCCACTCTGTGATTCCAGATCAGTTCCACAGAGATATACAAATATCGTCCAGATATCATCATTGGGTTTATCACTTTTCTCAAAATCCTTTCTGGATATAGTCAGCTCTCCCGAAGAATTATTCACCTGCAAACTAAGTCCGTTTATGCTGTCCACATCACCTTCAGGGAGTACCTGATCAGATGTATCACCATATTCATCCTCATCATAGTAGTCACCTTCTTCGTACTCACCGTAATCCTCATCCAGGAATTCATCTCCACAGGACGTACAGGATAAAACAAGTGACAGCCCCAGAATTAAAGCAAGTGATTTTTTAAAAACATTTCTGTATTTTTTC
>JAFWSY010000045.1 GCA_017519155.1 Eubacterium sp. | reverse complement strand
TTTCATCAAGATTCTGAAGAAGCTCCTCGCATACGCCTGAATTTTTAGCTGCAATCTGAAGAAGCTCTTTGTCATAGCACTGTACCCCCAGCTTCTCGGCAATGAGCTTTCCGATATTTCTTCCGTTACTTCCGAACTGACGTCCTATAGTAATAATTCTTTTCTTTCCCATAGTAAACCCCTCCTGTAAAAAATCATACAGTAACTTGTCTATCTAAAATTAATTATAAATCAAATATCAAAATACTGCAAAGTTTTTTACATAATTATCAATAATCCTTAAACCTGTTTTCTATATCCTTAAAATACTTCATATGGCTGTCAATAGATGCACCAAGCTCTGACTGGGCCTTCTCAACGCGAAGTGTATTCTGTATTTCAAGGAAATTAGTACGGTTGATCTCGGATCTTAAGCTGATGTAGATCGGATCCTTTTCAAATATAGTCTTAACCGCAAGCTGACCGTCCTTCTCACCGAGCATTTGTCTGAAATGCTTTGCAGTGGTTTCATAATTCATGGTACCTGAGAAAAGGTCGCCAAGATCATGACTCGGATATATTACGAAGCATTCAGCGTCCGGATATTTACTGTAATTAAATGTCTTGGCACTGTTAAGACCGATAATGATAAATCTTCTGATTCCAAGATCATAGAGAGGCTTTATCGGCTCATTGTCGGTAAGCCCTCCATCGAGGTAATCCTTGCCATTTATACGAACTGCTTCATAAACTATCGGAATTGCTGAAGATGCAAGGAGGATCTGGATCATTTCTTCCTTGGATTTACCGTTCAGCTTCATATATTCAGGGTAATAAGCGCCATTTTCAAGCCTTGTAACACCTGCGTAGATCACGTAAGGAAGATTCTCCACCTTGTCTCTTGTAAGAAGCAGGTTCATCATATTCTGAACCTTATTTCTTGAGAAAAGCCTTGGGTTATCGGAGAAAAGATCCATTCCGGATTCAAATACCTCAGGCATATTGATATTCTCCCAGGTATCATACATCGAAGGGATATCGCCTATACTGTAAAGCATGGCATTTATCGCACCGATGGAATCTCCGGAGATATATCCGACATCGTCCAGAAGACCAGCCTCAGAAAGAGCCTTAAGAACGCCAACCTGGTATGCACCCTTGGCGCCGCCTCCTGCAAGAACAAGTCCAGTCTTACCCTTCGGCACAAATTCTTTCTTCTCTTCTACAATCTCCGCCTCAACACTGGGAATATCATCTACAGAGCCATCCCCTGCTGTATACACATTGCTTCCTGCATCATGATTCGTTTCAAAATCTGCTTCAAAATCCGCCTCAAATTCAGCCTCATTCACTCCGGCAGACTCATTGTCTTTATCCGCTTCAAAATCCGCCTCAAAATCAGCTTCAAATTCGTCGTTCATAGCATCCCTCCGGTTTTTTATCTAGGTGCCATAAGCTTCTTTATGCCTTCTTTTAGTCCGTCAACAGTCAGAGGATACATTGAATAGATAGTTGAAAGTGCATCCTCAGCCTCCATCCATGCAAGCCTCTTGGAAAGTCCTGCGTGGTATCTCGGATTAAGCCAGATGATCTTCTTATACTTCTTGCTGAGAAGCATATTCCACTCATAGCCGCTCTTTCCGTCGTTCGGGCCTCTGTAGTTACCATTTACGTCATAAAGCTCTTCAGGGGCCATCTGAGCGTCTCCAACGATAATGACCTTATAATCCTTATCTGTGAGCCTGAAAACCTCCTGAAGGTCGATCCAGTCACCGTATTCGCATTCAGCAGTCTTATAGAGCTTGCTGTAAATACAGTTGTGGAAATAGTAGGTCTTGACCTCTTTGAAATGATTTGCCTTATGAACAGCCTGGAACAGTGAGTTGCAAAGCTCCATGAAAGGATACATGGTTCCTCCGCAGTCAAACAGGAGGAGAAGCTTTACGGTATTCTTCCTAGGCTTCTGATACTCAAGCTTAAGATATCCTCCGTTGTTGCAGGTAGAATCGATAGTTTTATCAAGATCGAGCTCAGTTTCAGGTGTATCGATCCTTGAAGAAAACTGTCTGAGCTTTCTGAAAGCAACCTGGAACTGTCTGATATCAAGAGTCTTATCGTGACGGAAATCCACGTATTTACGTTCTCCGTTAACCGCAAATGCAGATCTCATACCGGTCTTTCCGCCGACTCTGATACCGCCCTTATTTCTTCCTGAATGACCAAATGCAGAACCTCCGCTGGTACCTATCCAATAGTTACCGCCGTTATGCTCGGTATTCTGCTCTGTGATCCTCTCGCGGAACATACGCTTGGTTTCGTTCATGTCCCTCTTCTGTTCATATCCGTACATGGCGATATTCTGCTCGTCAGGCTTCATGCCCGGTTTATCGAGGAATTTCATGATATTCTCAGGAACTTCATCGTCATGCTTGATATTTTTAAAATATTCCATGAAGGCCAGATCATATTTATCATAATCTGATTCAGTTTTTACAAGTATCATCCTTCCCAGATAATACAACACATTCAGATCGGATTCCGCAAGATCCTTATCAAGGGCATCCATAAATGTTATCCATTCTGTCATTGAAATGTGCAGTCCCTTATCCTTCAGGATATAGAAAAATTCAGTAAACAATTATCTTATCTCTCCAATATTTTTAGATGTATTTTCATACAGTTTGTATCGGGCAACGTCTTATAACAATAATTAGTTTACATAACCTTATTCTTGTTAACCACATTTACATCCTCGTCCTTTTTAACGAGAACTCCGAGGTAAGGAAGCTTCTGTCTGATAGTCTCAGGCTCGATACCGCCGATCATTAATGCCTGGAGCCAGTCGATAAGCTCAGATGTACTCGGCTTCTTTCTAACCTCCTTGATGCTTCTGATCCAGTAGAAGGTGTCCATAGCATACTTAAGAAGATTCTCATCAAGATCATTGAAATGTACCTTAACGATCTCCTCCATTTCTTCCTTCTCAGGGAATGCGATGTAGTGGAATATACACCTTCTGAGGAAGGCATCAGGCAGCTCCTTCTCAGCATTTGAAGTAATGATAACGATAGGTCTTGTCTTAGCCTTTACGGTTTCTCTCGTTTCATGGATATAGAACTCCATCTTGTCAAGTTCCCAGAGAAGATCGTTGGGGAACTCAAGATCAGCCTTATCTATCTCATCTATCAAAAGAATACACTGCTCCTCACTCTTGAAGGCCTCACCGAG
>JAFWSY010000044.1 GCA_017519155.1 Eubacterium sp. | reverse complement strand
TTTTTCCGAAGGAATATCCTTTACATGAATTAATAATACCAGGAGGTAATAAAATGTCACTCAATAAGAAATCAGTTGACGATATTAATGTAAAGGGACAGCGCGTACTTGTAAGATGCGATTTCAACGTTCCTCTTAAGGATGGAAAGATAACAGATGAGAACAGACTCGTGGCTGCTCTTCCTACAATAAAGAAGCTTATCGCTGATGGTGGTAAGATCATCCTTTGCTCACACCTTGGAAAGGTTAAGACAGAGGAAGATAAGCAGACAAAGACTCTTGCACCTGTTGCAGTTCGTCTTTCAGAGCTTCTCGGTCAGGAAGTTAAGTTCGTAGCTAATCCTGAGGTTGTTGGACCAAACGTTGTTGAAGCTGTTAATGCTATGAACGACGGTGATGTTATTCTTCTTGAGAACACAAGATTCAGAGCAGAAGAGACAAAGAACGGTGAGGCTTTCTCAAAGGATCTTGCTTCACTTGCAGATGTATTCGTAAACGATGCATTTGGTACAGCTCACAGAGCTCACTGCTCAAACGTTGGTGTTACAGAGTATGTTGATACTGCAGTAGTTGGATATCTTATGCAGAAGGAAATTGATTTCCTCGGAAATGCAGTTGAGAATCCTGTTCGTCCATTCGTAGCTATCCTCGGTGGTGCTAAGGTAGCAGATAAGTTAAATGTTATCTCTAACCTTCTTGAGAAGTGCGATACACTCATCATCGGTGGTGGTATGGCTTACACATTCCTTAAGGCACAGGGTAAGGAAGTTGGAAAGTCTCTTGTAGATGATTCTAAGATTGATTACTGTAAGGAAATGCTTGCAAAGGCTGACTCCCTTGGCAAGAAGCTTCTCCTTCCGGTAGATACAGTAGTAGCAGATGGCTTCCCTGATCCAATCGATGGACCAATCGAAGTTACAACAGTTGATTCAGATTCTATTCCTGCTGATAAGGAAGGTCTTGATATCGGCGAGAAGACACGTGCACTTTTTGCAGATGCAGCTAAGACAGCTAAGACAGTTGTTTGGAACGGACCTATGGGCGTATTTGAGAACCCTACACTTGCAGCCGGTACTATAGCAGTAGCTCAGGCTCTTGCTGAGACAGATGCTACAACAATCATCGGTGGTGGTGATTCAGCAGCAGCTTGTAACCAGCTTGGATTTGGCGATAAGATGAGCCACATCTCTACAGGTGGTGGAGCTTCACTCGAGTTCCTTGAAGGTAAGGAGCTTCCTGGTGTAGCAGCAGCTAATGATAAATAAGGAGAAAACAAATGGCTAGAAAGAAGATTATTGCAGGAAACTGGAAAATGAATATGACTCCTTCACAGGCTGTAGCTCTTGTAGCTGAGCTGAAGGATCTTGTAGTAAATGATGCAGTAGACGTTGTTTACTGTGTACCTGCCATCGACATCGTACCTGTTGTTGAGGCAGTTAAGGGTACTAACGTTGAAGTTGGTGCTGAGAATATGTACTTTGAGGACAAGGGAGCTTATACCGGAGAGATATCAGCAGAGATGCTTGTTGATGCAGGTGTTAAGTATGTTATCATCGGTCACTCAGAGAGACGTGATTACTTCAAGGAGTGTGACTGCACACTTAATAAGAAGGTTAAGAAGGCTATCGAAGCTGGTCTTACACCAATCCTTTGCTGTGGTGAATCACTTGAGCAGAGAGAGATGGGAGTTACAATGGATTGGATCAGACTTCAGATCAAGTCAGACCTTCAGGGCGTTGCAGCAGACGACGTAAAGAATCTCGTAATTGCTTACGAGCCTATCTGGGCAATCGGAACAGGTAAGACAGCAACAACTGAGCAGGCTCAGGAAGTATGTAAGGGCATCAGAGACTGCATAGCTGAGATATATGATGCTGAGACAGCTGAAGCTGTTCGTATACAGTACGGCGGATCTGTTAATGCAGGAAATGCAGCAGAGCTCTTTGCACAGCCTGATATCGACGGCGGTCTTGTAGGTGGAGCATCACTTAAGGCTGATTTCGGTAAGATTGTTAATTATTAATTCTGCTTTTTATGAGGATTAGCTGCTTGCAGCTAGTCCTCATCTATAATGAATGGAATAACCGATATGAAGAAACTGTATAAAAATATTTCAGCATTTATGGCTGTGTTTATTGTTATCAGTACTTTATATACAGGGGAAATTGCACATGCCGAAGAAAATAAAATAACCGATACACCTGCTGTGAGTATGATCTCCGTAAGCAGTAAAGGAGTTGTTTTTTTTGAGATAGAACAGGAAACATCGTATGTATATAATAATTCGCCTGATATGGGAGATGGTTATTATGATGACGATGATTACTGGGATGACTATGATGATTACAAGAGTACAACTCCTGATTCATATGAGCTTTACAGAGCATCCTCTGAGGATGGTGAATATCAGAAGATTTCTTCAGGCAAACTGGACTCCGGTTACGGATACGGAGCCAAATTCAAGGATACTACAGCTCAGCTGGGAGCAGTATATTATTACAAGGTAAGATATGTAAATGATACAGGAGATGTTTTCAGTGATTACTCTGCACCTGTCAAGGTAGGTGTGGTACCGGATCCTGCCAAGATCAAATATGTCAGGGCCACCGGTAGTAAAACTCTGAAGATAACCTGGAAAGCTGTTTCGGATATCGACGGATATAATATCTACTATAAAGAGGTGGATGAAGATCATCTGTACGGGATACATTACTTCTCACAATATGAATCAGATGGTGTGAAGTACTATGAATGCGGAGTTGGAGATAAGCCTTACAAATTCTTTAAGTCGGTTTCAGCTAAGTCGACATCAGCAAAGTTTAATAAGTCAAAGCATGGCAAGGGTTATCTGATCGCCATTAAAACCTATAAGCTGGTTAACGGTGTTAAGGTTGAGAGTGTCAGGAGCTATGTAGGTCATGGCATACAGGATTATTATTTCTGTCCTCATGCCGAGAATAAGAAGTACAAGCTTATATGGCCGAAGAGTGTAAGCCAGGGTAATAAATGGGCAAAGAAAATGACCGTTATTAGGGTTAAAACGTGGGATTATAAGAATCACGAGGCTCATAAAGGTAAGAAAGTTACAAAAACTCTTTACATTAAGGTCAATAAGAAGTATGCTCCTACTATCAAGAAGATTTATGCTGAGATATATAAGGACAAAACTAAACCGCCTATTTACGAAGCCGGATCCTTCAGATGGGGAGAGGACGAGCTTGGGTATTATCATTGCCAGGGTGTTGCAATAGATATGAATGTCAATGAGAATCCTATGTTTAAGAGAAAGAACGGCAAGATCACAAAGAAACCTCTTGTTGGTTCCTTCTATAAACCTAAGACGAATCCGTATTCCATTCCGAGAAACGGTGTGGTAGAAAATACATTCAGGAAGTACGGTTTTTACAGACTGGATCATGATCTGATGCATTTTGAGGTACATGGTAATTGGGGAAGCTGTAATTATTCAAAATAGTTAAGGCTTACCTTTTTATAAAAAAATAAAGGAAGGTAGAAGATTTATGAAAAAGTTTTTAGAAGAATTCAAAGAATTCGCACTCAAGGGAAATGTTATGGATATGGCTATCGGTGTTATCATTGGTGGTGCATTCAGCGCTATCATCACAGCACTGACTGAGAGCTTTATCAATCCTCTTATCAACAGTATCGGTGGAGCAGAGGTTGGTGGTTCAATCAAGCTTCCATGGGTTGATTACACAGGACTTGATGCTGAGACAGCTAAGACACTTACACTTAATTATGGCGATTTCATAACAGCTATTATTAATTTCCTTATTATTGCGCTTGTTTTATTCCTTATGCTCAAAGGTATGAATAAACTTATGAACCTTAAAAAGAAGGAAGAGGAAGCTGAAGAAGCTGATCCGGAGCCTACTAAGGAAGAAGTTCTTCTTACAGAAATCAGAGATCTTCTGAAGAATAAATAATAATTATAATTTATATCAAATAAAAATTATAATTTGTGGTTGCATTTTGTTAAAGTATATGCTATTATTACAAAGTATGATTTTTAGGAGGAATGACTATGAAAATCGCACTAACAATAGTATTTTTAATAATTGCAATCGTCCTTGCTGCACTTGTACTTAAGCAGGAAGGTAAAGATAATGGATTTACAGGTTCTTTTACAGGAGCTGTTGATTCGTATTGGAGTAAAAACAAAAAGCATTCTAAGGAGGCTGTTATTCAGAGAGCAACTGCCATACTTGGAGCATTGTTTATAATTATAGCAGCTCTTCTGAGTTCAAAATGGCTTAATGGCTAAGCTTGGATTACTGTTATAAATACTTCGATTATTATTTTAGGTATTAAGGATGCTTGCATGTCATGTAAGCATCCTTTTCTTGTGGGTGATAATATGGATAAAGAAAATATTACAGAAGAAACAAAATATTCTGAAGAATTTCAGAAGATATATGAGAATATGGTTGACATAATGTCGGCAAATGATTACAGACCTATGAAGTTCAAGGAGCTGTGTTATTTGTATGACATAACCACAGCTGAAGCTAAGGATGAATTTCTGAACTTTATAAACAACCTTTGTGATGAGGTAAAGCTTATAAAGACAAAGAATAACAGATATATGCTGCCACCTAAAAATGTACTAACGGGTATTTACTCAAGTACAAGAAAAGGCTTTGGCTTTGTAACTGTGGAAGGTTATGATGATGATTTCTTTGTATCAGCAAAGGACAGTCTGAATGCATTTCACGGCGACAAGGTTCTTGTAACTGTATTAAAGGGGGCAAGAGGTCCAAGAGCTGAAGCAAAGGTTGTGAGGATTCTTTCCAGAAATACATCAGAGCTTATCGGTGTATACCAGCAATGTGAGGGCTATGGCTTCGTTATTCCAAATAATAAAAAGATTGCTGATGATATATTTATTCCTAAGGGAGCATCAATGGGTGCTGTTACCGGAAGTGTGGTAGTGGTAGATCTTAAAACCTTCGGTGATGAGAAGAAATCTCCCGAGGGTATAGTGACACAGGTTATCGGTCATATAGACGATCCCGGAACAGATATACTTCAGGTAGTTCGTTCCTATAATATCCCTGTTGAATTCCCTGATGATGTTGAGGCTGAGCTGGAGACTATTCCGGATGAGGTTTCAGAGGAAGAGAAACAGGGAAGAAGAGACATGAGAGACCTTCAGACCGTTACCATTGACGGTGAGGATGCGAAGGATCTGGATGATGCGGTAACACTTACCTATAGTGATGGCATCTACCATCTCGGCGTTCATATAGCAGATGTTTCCAACTATGTAAGAGAAGGTTCACCGCTGGATAAGGAAGCACTTAAAAGGGGAACCAGTAATTATCTGATAGACAGTGTTATTCCTATGCTTCCGCATAAGCTTTCCAACGGTATCTGTTCGCTTAATCATGATGTGGACAGACTGACACTTTCCTGTCTTATGGATATCGATGAGAACGGTAAAGTTATCAGCCATGAGATAGTAGAAGGCCTGATAAATGTAAACGAAAGGATGAACTATTCTGACGTTGCTAAGATCCTTGATAAAAGTGATGAGGCTCTGCTGGAAAGATATAAGGATTACGTGGCATTTTTCGAAAGAATGCTTGAACTGTCACGTATCTTAAGGGCAGCAAGACAGAAGAGAGGCTCCATTGATTTTGATGTGGCTGAGACTAAGATAGTAGTTGATGAAAACGGCGTTCCCGTAGATATACATCCTTATGAGAGAAATGATGCAACGAAGATAATCGAGGACTTCATGCTTATCGCAAATGAAACAGTGGCTGAGCAGTTCTTCTGGGCAGATACTCCATTTGAATACAGAGTTCACGAGACTCCGATTCAGGAAAAGGTAGATAACTTAAGAGAGGCTATAAAAGCCTTTGGAATATATTTTAAAGTATCAAAGGATAAGATACATCCGAAGGAATATCAGAAGCTTCTTAAGGAGATAGAAGGTAAGCCTTATGAGGCGCTTATTACCAGGATGACACTTCGTTCCATGCAGCAGGCTAGATACGGAACAGAGTGTATAGGACATTTTGGATTGGCGTGCAAATATTACTGCCATTTCACATCACCTATCAGAAGATACCCTGACCTTCAGATACACAGGATCATTAAGGACAGTATAAACGGAAGACTTAATGAGTCCAGGACAAGGCACTACGCAAAGATACTGCCTGTGGTTTCGCTGGATAATTCCGAGAAGGAAAGAAGAGCGGTTGATGCGGAGAGAGATGTGGTAAGACTTAAGCAGATCGAATATATGATGAACCATATAGGAGAAGAGTTTGAAGGTATCGTATCAGGCTTTACAAATCAGAATATATTTGTGGAGCTTCCGTCAACAGTTGAAGGAGCTGTAAGGGTTTCGGAGCTTACCGATGATTATTATACTTATTATGAGGATAAGTTCGAGATGGTAGGTAAAGCAACCGGCAAGACCATTAAGCTGGGAGATAAATGTAAGGTAAAGGTAATAAATGCCGATAAAATAGACAGAGTAATAGATTTTGCTTTTGCAGACTAAGAGGTTATAAAGATGGCTAAAGACAGTGGCATTAAATTAATAGCAAATAATAAAAAAGCATATCATGATTATTTCATAGAGGATACCTATGAGGCTGGAATTGAGCTGGTGGGTACTGAAGTAAAATCCCTCAGACAGGGAAACTGCAGTATAAAGGAATCATATATCAGCATAGATGACGGTCAGGTTTACATAATACATATGCATATAAATCCTTACGAGAAGGGAAATATATTCAATAAGGATCCACTGAGAAAAAGGAAGCTGCTGCTTCATAAGAGTGAGATCAATAAACTTCTCGGACGTACCAAGGAAAAGGGCTATACAATAGTACCTCTCAAGGTATACTTCAGCAAGAGCCTGGTGAAAGTAGAGATAGGCCTTGCAAGAGGTAAAAAGCTGTATGATAAGAGAGAAACACTGGCTAAGAATGATCAGAAGCGTGAAGCTGAGAGAGATTTCAAAATGAGTATCAGATAATGAGCTCATTATAAATGCATAATAATCCGGATTTTTATATAAAAGGGTTGATTTTAGTATGCATTTTGGTATATCATATAGCAGTTAAAAAATATTTAAGAGGTAACCAATAATGAGTCAGGCAAAAGTAGATAAATACAAAGAAGAGAAAAAGAACAGAGCCAAGACAATGAAGCGTAATAAGATAAAGAAGGTAATTGCTATCTTTGTCTGTGCTTTGGGAATCGGAGCTATAGTAGGTATTCAACTTGGCAAGTACGTATATAAAGAGCAGAAAGAAGCTGAAGCTAGAAATGCAACAATAGCAAAAGCAGATTTTGAAAGCTGGTTTGATAAGAAATGGGCAGGAAGCTATTCAAGCTTATTTGCAAATTCAGCTGATGCACTTCAGGATATGCTTAATGGAGCTTCAGAAAGTGATGCCGATGAGGTTGATGATGAAGAACTCGAAGCAGGAGATGGAGAAGAAATCGAGCTTGATGGAGATGACATCGAACTTGATGAAGACGATCCTGAGGTGGAAGAGTAAGACGCCGCCTGCTTGGACTTGCACGGTAGTGCAAATATACAAATTAACAGAATACGCAGCCTGCTGCAACTTGCACGGGAGTGCAAAATACAAATTAACAGAATACGCAGCCTGCTGCAACTTGCACGGGAGTGCAAAATACATAAATCAACAGAATACGCCACCTGCTTGAACTTGCACGGTAGTGCAAGCTCAACCTGTGGCTTACTACGCAGTCTCTTCGAGCCTGCTATGACCTCGATTTTAAAAAAATCGAGCTCTGGGGTAGTAAAGGTTTCGACGGGGGTTTAGAAACTATGACAGCCATCCGAGGAAGGTGACCTCGTAAAAACATCTACTAAATATAAACGCTGATAATAAATTAGCACTCGCTGCCTAAGTGCAGCTGTCAGCCCTGTGTCATCCGCTGCATAGGATACTGGCATCGAACAGGCGGAGCACTTCCTTGTCGAAGCTTGTAGACATGGGAAGAATTACAAGCTACCGAAATTATAAGCTTGTGAGTGGGCGTGTAACGTAGGGAATGTCAAAACACTTACTGTGATGGGAGAGGTTGTAGTGAAAGAGCTTTCGGACAGGGGTTCGATTCCCCTCTGCTCCATAAATAAAACACCGAAGGGTGTTTTTTTTTATGAGAGGGGAATCGAACGGCAAGACCTCACCTCGAAGAGGTGAGAGAACACCCCGGTGGGGTGTTTGAGTCGAAGCCCGGCCTGAAAGGCGGCAAAAGCCGCCGGAGGGAATCCCCTCTGCTCCATAAATAAAACACCGAAGGGTGTTTTTTTTGTTTAGAATCGTAAGGAATCTTTTTGTACATAAAGAGTACACATCGTCATTTTATATTGTATAATGTAAAATGATTTTAAG
Organism: Eubacterium sp.; assembly: GCA_017519155.1. GTDB lineage: Bacteria > Bacillota > Clostridia > Lachnospirales > Lachnospiraceae > Eubacterium_Q. The sequence continues at coordinate 1,717 of JAFWSY010000044.1, read as the reverse complement.
GAGAACAGCTCATGAAAAAGCATTATTTAAAATTTGGAATATTATACTGTTTATGTGTGCTTATAATATTTTTGGTGATAATTACATTATTTACAAGGAATAAGATAAAGGATGTCAATAATGAAAAAATCAGTTCCTTTTGTTTTGCTTTCTGTAATAACGAAGAAACAAAAGTCCTGTTTGATGAAGAGATAAAAGACTCTGACATGGATGATGAAGAAAAAGAAACTGTCCTGGATTTATTTGTCAATTATACTTATCATCAGTGGGAGAGTCAGAATAAGTATTATGAGTCGGATGATGTTGGATTTTATAGTGCTGTTTATAAATCAAGTGACTATTCAATGTTATCTGAGCTCCATAATTTTATTGAAATAAGTCCTGATAAGAATTATGAAGTTGTTCCTGACGATACGCGTTATATTCTTACAGGTGATGATTTTACATATGAGGATTTTAATTATTATGCATATAATATTAAAATAGAGAATGCCAGCTGTGATGACGTATATATATATGATGGAGAGATATCGTGGACAGATTATCATGGTAATCATATATCCTATTCCATAGATCACCCGGATCATATAAAAGAAGCTAAATCGTTGTCTTTTGATGAGTGGTTGAATAAAGCAGATAATAATCATGATGATTATTTTCATGCGAGGTATTATTGCTTTGGAAATAATAAATCCATAAAAGCGTTAAATAATGCTGCTAAGACAATATCGGATTCATATTTTGAGTCATATAAAACCAGAAGATGTATGGCCTATGAATTAATGGAAAAGAGAGGGATATTTACTTCTCAGGCAGTATATATCAATAATGATAAAAATGTTAATGCTATTGTACCTTATGTAATAGTATTTAAACCAATGCGTATGGTTTTGAAGGATAACTGGAAGCTCTATGTTATAGCATTTCTCTTATTGGCTATAACCGAGTTTGCCATAATTATGTCTGTAAGAACACTTTATCTCAGTCAGAAGAGCTTTGAGATAAGAAGTCAGAAGCTTACCCGTGGTATAGCACATGAACTTAAGACACCTCTTGCTATCACCAAGGCCTGTGTTGAGAACTGGGAATATATTGATGAAAAAGACAGACATGAGTATTCGGAAAAAATCAATACAGAAGTAGATCACATGGCCGGGATGATAACCAAGCTTCTCGAATTATCTAATATCAGTGGTGGTAATGTTAAAATGAATCGGGAAGATATAGATGTTATGGAGCTGACTAAGACTATATATAACAGAATGCGTGATCTTGCCAGAGAGAGAAAACTGGATGTAACTATATCAGGTGATGATGAGTTTGATGAGTATCCTATATATGCTGATCTCGACATGATGAATATAGTCATCAGTAATTTCATGTCAAATGCAATCAAATACTGTGATAATAAAATTCAGATTAAACTTAAGAATAGCGGTAAACGTGTTGAGTTTAACATTATTAATGACGGAGCCAAGATTCCAAGAACTGAACTAAACAAGGTCTGGGATGTTTTTTATAAGACAGATGAATCCAGAAGTGATAGAATCAGCAGTAGCGGAGTAGGACTTGCGGTAGTTAAAAATATTCTGGAAATGCATAAGGCAAGATATGGTTGTGACAGCGGCGAAGGTGGAACGATATTCTGGTTTTCTATGGATACGAATAAGCCGAATAAGAAAAAGAGATAGGAAATTAAGGTATGTATCAGATTTTA
>JAFWSY010000043.1 GCA_017519155.1 Eubacterium sp. | reverse complement strand
GTCCGCTTTTTGCTTGGCTCGACACAGAAGATGGGAGCTGGTACTAATGTTCAAGACAGACTTATAGCACTTCATCATCTGGATGTGCCTTGGAGACCATCTGACATTGAACAGCAGGAAGGTCGTATCATCAGGCAGGGGAATATGTATAGGGAGCTTGGAAAACCAGTAAAAATATTCCGATATGTGACTGAGGGTACATTCGATAGTTACTCATGGCAGGTGATTGAGAATAAGCAGAAATTTATCGGTCAGATAATGACGAGCAAATCTCCGGTCAGAAGCTGTGAGGATGTAGATGAAGCTGCACTTACTTATGCTGAGGTCAAGGCACTTTGTACGGGAAATCCATATATAAAAGAAAAGATGGATCTGGATATCCAGGTATTGAAGCTGAAACTTTTAAAGGCAAATCATACAAGCCAAAAGTATAGACTTGAAGATGATATATCAAAGAATTATCCGAAGAAGATAGCTGACCTTAAAGGTAGAATCCAAGGATATGAGATAGATATGAATCATCTTAAAGAAAGTAAGGCGGAACTTGCTGAGAGAGTGAAGACAGAAGAACTAGAGCAGACATCAATTCCGGAAATCCGGAAAAATGATGAAAAAGATGAAAATTCCGAATTTCTGTCCTTAAATACGACAAAAGATGAAAAAATAGAAAATTCCACATTTAACGACAAGAAAGAAGAAACGAAAGAACCATTCGAGATTAGGATAGGTAATACAACCTATACTGAGCGTAAAGAAGCCGGAATAGCTCTTATAGAAATGTGCAGAGGTATGAAACATGCCAATGTACCTATGGGAGTTGGAGAATATCACGGTTTCAAGCTTTCGGTATCGTTTGATGCATTCGAGAGAAAGTTTGATCTCAGCATCAAGGGAGCTATGACCTATCATATAGATGTCGGAACGGATCCTGTCGGAAATATGACAAGGCTAAATAATGTTCTGGGTGGTATTGAAGGGAGACTTGAAAAGGCAAAGGACCAGCTTGCCAATACCGAGACTCAGCTTGAGACCGCTAAGGTTGAGGTAACAAAACCATTCAAACAGGAAGAGGAACTAGCTCAGAAACTCGATAGACTGAATGAGCTTAATGCACTTCTGAATATGGATGAAACAGGTGCAGATCAAGTAGAAGAGAGTGAAAAGGTAGGTCAGTCCAAAGAGTCAAAAGATAAAAGATCTGATAAGGTGGTTGTATCATCAATCTTTGACAGGATTGCTGAAAAGAAGAGCTTGATTGAAGCGAAAGATAAGGATGAAAATTCATCTGATATTCAGAATAAGGAAACATTGATAACAGATAAAAAGAATCAGCAGGCAATATAATAAACAGCGACAGGGCGTTATGAGTAGAATACTTGTAACGCCTTTTTATTATGCCTAAGTGCAGAAAGGAAAATATATGGCAGATAATGAACAGATAGTAGCGCTGACGGGGTTGCCCGTGAGTGAAGAAATGAAGAGAGTTTTGAAACGGTGTGAGCGAGGTGAGTATGTCTCGGTTGAAGAAATAAATGCAACTCCAGAGATGAAGACAGCAGCTTCCTGTGTATCACACCAGACACCTACAATACAGCTTAAGGACAGAGAGCAGATTGAAGCTCATGTATTTGATATTTTAAGCAATTATGGTTCTGTGAGTACCGACAAATATGGAAGAACCCTCGTTGACGAAAGAGGAAATACGCGGTACAATGATATTGTCGATCAGGGCAGTCGCCTTGACATAGTTATCGGTCTTCCCGCTTCTGGGAAATCTTCCGCAATAGTTGAGACAATTTCAAAAGAACATCATTCAATGCTTATTGATAATGATGAAGCAAAAAGGCTCTTTCCAGAATTCAATAAGGGTTGGGGCGCAGGCGTAGTTCATGCTGAGTCACAGATGGTAGAGCGTGATGTGTACCTGGATGCAATTATGCAAGGTAAAAACATAGTTCTTCCGAAAGTCGGCAGTGATGCGAACAAGCTCCTTATGGATTATATCCTACCGGCGAAGCTGCAAGGTTATAAAGTAAATGTACACTTCGTTGATTTGGACAGAAACAAGGCTCTTGGTCGTATGTTGAACAGATTCATCAATAAAGGACGCTATCTTGCTCCTGAACTGATAGATAAGTATGCAAATGATAGAGATGGAAACAGAATAGCCAAGGCATACGCTGAACTTGCTGACAGTGGCATGGTGGATGGTATGTCCAAATGGGATAATGATGTAGGGTATAACGAGTTGCCTAAACTTAAGGAAACTAAAGGACTTTCAGATAAGTTCATAGTCGATGCAGAGCTTAATGACCTTACGGATACTAAGATAGTTGAAGGCATCAGAGAACTGTTTGATAAATCCGGAATAGACACCTACATATCAGATCACGATATAGAAATGCAGTTAAGCATCCGTATAGATGAACGTCTTAATATGAATTATTTCTATGAGGAACCTGAGTCTGTCGATGACGTAGATTATATGGTTATTCTGAAACATGCTATGGATGATAATCTAACAGATATGCAGTACACCTTAGAGGAAATCCATAAGGCTGAAAGAATGATAGAAGGTGGACGTGAATCACTTCCGCTAAATGTTCAGGATTCGATAGTAAACTTTGAATACTATGCGGCAAGGCAGGAATCTGACCTCAATATTATGAAAGATATGTACCTAAATGCGAAGAAGAAGCGAGAAGCTATTAAAGAAGCGGTAACAGAAACTGTAGTTGATAATAAAGAAAATGGAGGTATTAGCCATGAAGGAAATGAATCAGACAGAAGAAATGATGAAGAAGCTCACACCAGAGGCTCAGGCGAGTTTCGTGTCATCGGAGACGGTGGAAATGACCGAGGAAGCGATGCACAAGGCGTCAATGGAGATAAACGAGAGATGGGCGGAG
>JAFWSY010000042.1 GCA_017519155.1 Eubacterium sp. | reverse complement strand
GTCAGTGTAGTTATGTGTGATTGTTTCGGTGTGGTAACTTAAACAATACTACTTACTTAACTCACTTTCTACTGCCATTTTTAGAAAACAATAATCGCTACGAGACAACCTAAATCAGGCCGTCGCGCAGCGACTTAGTTCAATTTCAGCTTTATTAAACCGTCTCCGGTTCCGGATAGTCTACTCCGAAAGTATCCACTGTAACTGTTTTCATTACCTGTGGTACGATTGGCTTATCTGCCCAGCCGGTTTTGGTAAGTGCGATTCTGTCTACAACTTCCTGTCCTTCTATTACCTTTCCGAAGGCTGCATACTCTCCGTCAAGATGTGGAGAAGTCTCATGCATGATAAAGAACTGTGATCCTGCACTGTCAGGCATCATTGAACGTGCCATGGATAGAACTCCAACTGTGTGCTTCAATTCATTCTTGAATCCATTTGAGGAGAATTCTCCTTTTATTGAATATCCCGGACCACCTGTTCCTCTTCCGTCAGGATCTCCTCCCTGAATCATGAATCCCGGAATTACTCTGTGGAATATTACTCCATCATAGAATCCCTTCTTAACAAGTGAGATAAAGTTATTAACTGTATTTGGAGCGATCTCCGGATAAAGTTCTGCTTTTATCACTCCTCCATCTTCCATTGTTATTGTTACTACCGGGTTTGCCATTTTGTTGCTCCTTTCTATATATTTCAGTTTTTATTTCAGTACGCTTTGGCGTCTGGTTTTTTTAGCTTCGTAAAGACATTTATCAGCCTGATTAGTCAGATCTGCAACTGAGTAGTTTTCAGTGCAGAGAAATGTAACGCTGCCTGTAGAGAATTCTACATAGTATGGTTTATCACAGTTTTCGTTAAATATTCTGCAGCGTTCTTTCAGCTGTTTCATTACTTCTTCAGTATCCGATTCATTCTCACATATCATGAAGGAAACAAATTCGTCTCCTCCTATTCGTCCGCATATGGAACCCTTGCGTCCGAATCCATCAATAGTTTCTTTTAATATCTTAGACGCATTCTGCAGTGCGAAGTCACCGTCACTATGTCCGAATTCATCATTGATCTGTTTCAGATGATCAAGATCTGAAAAGAATATGGCTGCATAAGAACCTATATGATTATTGACTTCTTCCACCGCGTGCTCCATAAAGCCACGTCTGTTATATAAACCTGTAAGATCATCCGTTGAAGATATAAAGCTGAGTACCTTATTCTTATCTTCAAGCTCCTTCAGGGTTTTAAACAGCCGCTTCTTCGCTTCATTCTCCTGCCTGCTTACCTGCATATAAGCTTTGGCGCTGCTTATCTGAAGAGACACACCATACAAAAGTCCTATTGATGAATCATCTACTTCGCTGATCATAATACCATACTGGTAAGTCTTTGCAAAAAGAAGAAATACTACAAAGCTGTGATTAGGCGAAGCCGGATAATGCCGGGTAAAACCTTCTTCCTTCGAAACGATGGGTCGCTTTCCCTCATCGTATACCTTAACTTCATCATTGGTATACTCTGCCACAAGTTCCAATATTTCAGGGCATCTGAAGTTTTCTTTTCTGTCACATTTTAAAGGCTCAGGCAGAAGATACAGATAAGCGCTTTTCGCCCCCTGAGATACTGCTGTTTCAAGAGCCAGACGGTTAAAGTCGTTTTCATCATCAACTTTTTCAATCATATATCTGATGGATGCCGGAGCTTCCCAATTTTTATTCAGAAGAAGGATCATCCTGTCTTCATTATGCCTCATTATATATGAATTGATATATGTATCAGTTAATTCAAGCATCATTCCAAGCTGAACCAGCTTGCCTGAATGAGCTGTTCTTTCCATAAAGAAACTCATTATCTGATGGAAGGATCTTAAGAAACCGGAATAATCCAGATCCCCCTGAACATCCAGCGCACATATCTTCTGTACCTGAAGAAGAGTTCTTTCTTTTATATCCTTTTCATCCAGGCGGTCTCTTTTCAGGAATATCTCAAAGAGAATATCCAGCAGAAACTGAAAATATTTTTTTCCGTTTTCAACAGCTTCCTTTGAAGCCACACTCTGATAGGAAGAAGCCGCTGCAACTGAGACGACCTTATCTATATTTTCTAAATCCTGTGAATTCTCTATCTTTCCAAGCATTTCCACCAGCTGCCAGCCCTCAGAATCATTCTGGACCACACAGCCACAAGACTGACGGCGCAGGAATTTTGCCGGAAGTTTTATCTTAACAGGTTTCGGATCTCTGCATAGTGATACAGCACATTTCAGAGCACGGTAGCCCATATCGAGACCATCCTGATTGGCAGTTGTAAGTGGAGGATCCATGCGCTGGGCAAACTCCACATCATCATAACCGGTAACTGCTATATCTCTTCCGGGCTCCAGACCTCTCTTTCTGCATGCCCTGTAGATACTCACGGCCATTTCATCATTTGCCGAAACTATAGCTTCAACGTCCGGATTATTAATAAGAAGCTTCTCCGCCAGGTCATCCACATTTGACGAATAATCTCCATACTCCACCATCTCTTCGGTCACTTCCAGACCATGAGCCTTCATAGCTGAGCGGTACGCCCGTTCTCTTTCATTTGAGTCTGTATTATTCTTCGGACCACTCAGATAAAGAACCTTTTTATATCCATGATCAGACAGAAGATGCTCCACTATGGTATACATACTTCCATAATTATCACTGATAATGAAACTGTCCACAGATTTCTCATCATACTCTTCAAGAATTACCAGAGGAACATCCCTGTACTTTTTAGCAAAAGCCTCTCTGTCATCCCCTTCCAGATATATACATAACGTACCATAGGAGATAATAATGGCATCCAGTCCGGCTATCAGTGAATAATCATAAAGTGAATTATACTGATAGTTGTATGCATTTATATCATTCTCATCCCCATTCCAGAAATCCATCGCATTTCCCTGAGCGCCAACAAAAAAAGATATATTTACAGTTTCAGTCTTGGCTGCTTCGCATATACCGCGTATAAGCTCCATGGGATGCTGGGTGTGAACATTTCCGATCATCACCCCTATTTGAAATACCTTATCCTCAAACATAACCTAACCCCTCATCTTTGCTAGATGTAAATATAACACTTTTTGCGTATTAAGAAAAGAGCTCAGGAAATTTGCTTCAAAATAGGAGCGTGTTTTGAGTTAACTGTGAATAGTAACAAAATCTCCCGGAAAATGCCAAATAAATCTACTTTATTCCGAATAGAATATATGTTAAAGTAATGTCTGTATTACGGAGGTTCATATGGTACAAGGAATTAAAAATGTTTTTACATTCAGGAGGATTAAAATGGAAAATGTATCACTTGCAGCCGAGGTAGGAGCTACTTCATATCCCGGAAGAGGAATCGTTATCGGTCTTACACCGGACGGCAAAAAAGCAGCTATCGGTTATTTCATCATGGGTCGTTCTACTAACAGTCGTAACAGAGTATTCGTAGAAGAAGGAGCAGGAATCAGAACAGAGGCTTTTGATCCATCTAAGCTCGAGGATCCAAGTCTTATCATTTACGCACCTGTTCGTGTAAGAGGAAATGACACCATCGTAACAAACGGTGATCAGACTGACACAATCTACGACCTTATGTCAGAAGGAAAAACCTTTGAACAGTCACTCAGAACCAGAGAATTCGAGCCGGATGGTCCGAACTATACTCCACGTATATCAGGAGTTCTGCACATCCCTTCTGATGATTTTGCTACAAGTACAAATGAGGGTTCAAAGTACAGCTACGAGATGTCAATTCTTAAAAGCAACAACGGCGATCCTTCAGCATGTAACAGATATACATTTTCATATGATG
>JAFWSY010000041.1 GCA_017519155.1 Eubacterium sp. | reverse complement strand
TGATCAACTCTATCCTCTACACCTATCTCTGCAAGAACCTTATTCACTTTATCAGCCCAGGATGCTCTCCACTCTTCAACCAATTCCTGCTTATTCCAACCTGTAGAATCAACAAGTTCTCGTTCCCACATCTTTCTATTACGAGCCCCCATCTTTTGTTCTCCAGTGGCAGGATCTATTATAGGAATCTTATTTCCATTATCATCCAGCTTGTAGCCTTTCTTTTCTTTTGCTCCCCACTCACCACTCTCTTTGAAAGGTCTTGTAGTCAGCATTATGTGACAATGCGGATTATGATTATCTTCATCCGGATTATGAATATTCCAGTCTGCACACATGCCTTTGGAAACAAAGTTTTCATTTATATATTCTCGTATTAGTGTTTTTGCTCGTTCAAGATCACCAGCATCCGACATATCAAGTTCTATCGGAAGTGCAACTTCAACCTCACGAGCAGTTCTTGCATTAGAATTCTTTTCTACCTTCTCTACTGCATTCCATAGTAATGCTCTGTCCTGATATTCTTTCGGAGCATTCTCACAGAGCATTACTTCTCCATAGACATGCCCACCTTTATGCGTAAAATCGTGGGTAATCCCAGTGCGGTCATCCTCTATCAACTCACAAGCTCTATAAGCTGCGGCCGCCACTGAGGATTTACCTCCACCGCGTTTTGCGCATATTTGTACGGAACAATGAAACATCGCCATAATATAGTCACCTCCTTTCGATGTGAATTGTTTCGTATATCATTTATCATAAAAGAAGAAATGCCGGTTGCATTTGTTCTTTTTGAAAATGATGCCGCCTGCTAAGGCCTCTCTCCGAGTAGGAGCAGGATGCAAGGACAGAGTCCTGCTCCATCCAAGTGAAACTTGGTGCTGTCTGCATAAGACCGCACTCCGCGTAGGAGTGGGATGCAAGGGCAAAGCCCTGCCAGGTTGTTAGGGCTGCGCCTTAACCCCTCGGAGAGCGCACGACCCGAAGCAGCGCGCAGGGTTACGGACATACATGCAAAGCTGTGTGTCTGTAAGTGCGCCTTTGGTCTAAAACGCTCTTTAGGAATCCATAGCTTTACTATAATATCCGCCCCTATGCTCCTATCCAAGAAGAAAGTTTTGAAATCTCTGAATATCACCTGATTCAAATGAACGACCTAGTATTCTCTCTGCCACTTCTCCAATCTGTGTTCGAGTATCAAATAACTCTTCGCAATCTTTCAGCAGATATAACTGTTCCCTGAGGACATCTTGTTCTTCTTCCGGGTATTCTCGTCCCATAACCGACTCAACAATTCCACCAATCTGTATCAGTCTTCTTGTTCTCGCTGCTCTTTCTTCTTTACTTTTTCTCGCCTTAAGATCCTTGTATCTCGCCTCAGCCTGAGCAAGAAGTTTTTTCATATACTCCTGCCTCTCTTCATAGGATTCCAGCGAATTATATTTCTTCTTAATTTCATCCTTATTTATTCCCTTGACATTTCCGATACTATCAAGAAAATCGTCAATACTTATCTCTTTCATTGCACCACTCCTCCAAATCCATTTCTTATATATGCAAGAAATCTTTTATATTCCTCAGAACCTTTACTAAGTTCCAAGATAGGACTTTGATTCAAAGCTTTTTCAACATCCTTGAGAATACTATCTATCCTCTTTCGCTTCTTCTCATCTTCTTCCCTCTTAGCTGCCTCTTCGAGTTCCTTTATCTTAAGTTCAGCCTTTTCCATTATTTCCTTCTGCATCTTTATTCTTTCTGCATAACTTTTATTAGTCGCCATATAATTCCTCACTTTCCGACAGTCTATTCTTCCTGCCATACAATTTATCAAGTATTTCCAATATCATTCTTATCGTCTCCCTTTCCTCTGTTGGAAGATCTGATATATCAGTAGGTACCATCAGTTTTTCTTCTAACTCATCCATACGCTTTTTAATCTTGTCAAACGATTTGATATTCCCTCTAACAAGAATCTTCTGATACATGCAGCTCTGTATAAAAAAACTTGCCCTATCCAACCCGGATAGTTCTATTCTTCTTTCAATCAAAGATTTCTCAGTCGGAGTCGCCCTGAAGTTAAGAATATTATTTCTCTTACGAGCCTTTTCATCCTTCTTCTTTATAGGTGTATCCCCCAACTGAGTGGACCGACGATATATCTTATCTTTTCCATCACTCATCTCCGCCACCTGCTTTCATATTACTCTTTCCAAAAGCTTCATTAAGCTTATCCGCCATTTCTTTCTGAACCGACGGATAAAGATGAGAATAACGTTCAGTTATCGCTACGCTCTCATGCCCAAGTCTTTCTCCTATTTGTACCGGAGAATAACCAAGATTTATAAGAAGTGCACAGCTAGAATGTCTCAGATCATGAAGTCTTATTCTCTTAACACCTGAAGCCTTACAACCTCTATCAAGTTCATGATGTAGGAAGCTTTTCGTAATCGGAAATAGTCTGGTATCCTCTTCTACCTTATATAGTGACTCGATATAATCCTCTATCTCGTCACATAAGAATTCTGGAAGATCTATAACTCGATTACTCTTTTCAGTTTTAGGTGAAGTTACTACTATTTCACCTTTTATTACCTGGAGAGATTCATCCACAGTCATTTTCTTATTTTTCAGATCAAAGTCCTTCCGGGTGAGAGCTAATAATTCACCGCATCTTACACCAGTCCAGTAAAGAATCTGAAAGGCATAGTATGATATAGGCTTATCCTTCATCACTTCACTAAACTTCAGATACTCTTCCTTAGTCCAGAAAAGCATTTCCTTAGCTTTTGCCTTTCCCATTTTCTTATTTACAGAACAGGGATTCTTCGGCAGATCATAATACTTAACCGCATGATTGAATACCGCGGTTAGATGATTCTGTATTGTTCTAAGATATGTCATAGAATAGCCTTTACCTTGTTCGTCCCGCTTTCCCAAAAGCTCATTCTGCCACTGAAGTACATCAGTGGCAGAGATTTCTGAAAGACTTTTATTCTTAAAATATGGTCTTATATGGGTATTAATAATATTTTCCTTGGTTGAATATGAGTTTAGCTTCATCTGAGGCTTCACATCTCTCATATACATATCCAGGAAAGAATTAAAGCTCATATTTATATCCTTAGTTCTACTGGCGAGAAACTCTCTCTCATACTCTTGAGCTTCCTTCTTAGTAGAAAAGCCTCTTTTCTCATGTCTCTTGCGATTACCTTGCCAATCCGTGTAGTAACACACAGCTCGCCATGACTGCCCTTTATATCCATTCCATTTATCCTTTATAACTGCCATAATACTTTTCCTCCCATCATTCATTATCTGATATCGAATTATATGATTCCGGAGAGTTTATCTGCAGCTGCCTATCAAGTGCAGTAAGATAATATGAATCAGGCTTATTAACATCAATATTGCCTTTAGCCATATTCTTAGCAACAGCATATACTTCTTCATATCCATATTTAAGAATATGAGCCATTCTTTCATCTTCCGGAATATATTTACCTCCAACTTTCAAATCATTATCACCTTTAGGATTACTTCTCTTATATGCCAAAATCATAAGTATTTTATCGACATATTTTATTTCTTCAGGTAATAGTGCTTCCTTAAGCCTCTGGTAATTAATTTTTCTCTTAGTTCCATTTAGTGACCATTCCGGAATAAATAATTCATTCTGTAATTCATTCAAATCTTCGGAATGATTGATAGATTTTATATCATCCTTATTACTACTCTGTTTTATATTGTCAGTATTATATTGTGCCGTTTTTTCCTCCACGGTTTTACCGCCACGGTTTTTCCGTCGCGGGTTTTCCTCCACGGTTTTACCGTCACGGTTTTTCCTTGATGGATCAGGCTTGCTCCGTTCTGTTGTCACCTCTATAACCGATTCAAATTGCCCTTTTGAATTGCGTTTCCGTGTTCTTCTTAGATAACCTAATTCTTCAAGCCGTTTCACGCTATCTCGTACAGCATCTGTACAATCAGGAACTAACGAAGCCAGACCTTCAACACTAAATTCCCAATTATCATGAAAACTCAGAATAGTACACAGGACCCCTCTATCTTTCATTTTAAGTCCTTTGTCTCTTAACACAGTGTTACTCACAATTGTGAAATTAGCCTGTGTCCTATTTTTTAAAACTGCCATAATATGCCCCTTTCACAATTTATTGTAAAGAAACACACTATATGCTAATATATGTCTTGTCACGAACATGCTAGCAATAGCGTGTATGCCCCAGTTAACTGGGGCTTTTTAATTTACCATTCTGTTAGGGTAACCTACAGCTTCTTCATACCAGATCCTATTGACCTTTCCAGACACTATTACCGCTCTTGGATTTACTTCTTTAAGCTGCCTATTAAGGTCTTTGATTATCTCGTAGGCTTTCGCTCTTGATACACCCAGATCAGACTTTACCTTATCTACTCCGATAAATAATTCTGTATTCATACACCTTCTCCTTTCTATATTGATGACTAATTTGTTTTGTATAGACATTTTTTTATGTCTTCGGATTGTATTATAAAACATAATATAATGCCTGTCAATAGTAATAGATATATTTTTATGTCTATTTATTCTTTATTTCTTCCATTTTTATATCTATTATGGTAAAATCATAGGCAGATTAACCCATAGGAAGGTATAAAAATATGACTCTAGGTGATAAAATAAGAAAATTTAGAAACCTAAAAGGCTGGACTCAAAAGGATCTTGGAAAGGCTGTTGGATTTTCCGCTTCAACTGCTGATTCCAGAATAAGAAAATATGAAAATGATATCATGGCGCCGAAGAATGATATCCGCCAGAAACTTGCAGAACAACTCGATGTAGATATTTCTGCTCTATCTGATATAAGCATCCAAAGCCTTGAGGATGTAATGCATATTCTATTTTTCTTTGAAGAAGAATTAGGAATGAAGATAGATAGAGATGAAGAGAAAACCACACTAACATTTAAAAATTCAAATAAAGATATAGATACAATGGATACATTGTCAAGTTATCTGTATGCCTGGTATACGAAGAATAAATCCATCGATCCAGACGACCATGATTCTAATGTAGAATATAGAAAATGGAAGGGACGTTTCCCCCGAGATTTGAATGAATACTGGAAAGAACAATTTGATAAATTAGATAATATGTATTCACCTCTTGTATGTAGTATTGGCGATACTCTTCCACCTATAAAGAAAAGATCAGATTTTCTTATTCAGATAAGAACGATGATAGAAACGGAAATTACAATAGAACCTGATACAGCATTGATAGGCGCAAATGAAGGCTGCTTAGTTCTCACTTTCCTATTATCTGAAATATTGAATGAATCAAATACAGCAGCTGTTAATTCCTTTACAAATTTTCTTTTCTGTCTACAATCTTTAGAAAAATACAAAGTTAATAATATTAGAAATATGAAAACAAACGAAAAGGGGACTCAGGTATCTTACATCATACAATGCCCGCCACTAATGGCCTTAAAAGGTGATATTATAAAACTAAATGATTTTTTTAAAAACAAAGACAAGTTAAATGATTTTGATATAGAAATGTTTGAAAACAACTATAAGCACAGCTTATATGAATATGATATTGATTTATCAGAATATGAGTGGAATTAAACGAAATAATATATTTTTATTGACATTTTGTTGACGAAGAAAACGGGAAGTCCCTATTTTAGGGGCTTCCCGTAGTTTTTTCATTATAGGAGTTCAATAGTTCCTGGCGGTTTACTCGTCAGGTCGTACATTACTCTGTTTACTCCCTTAACTTCATTGATGATTCTGGTCATGCATCTCTGAAGAACCTCGAATGGTATATCACAGCAGTCTGCTGTCATGAAGTCTGAAGTATTGACTGCTCGAAGTACTACTGCATAATCAAAGGTTCTAAAGTCACCCATTACTCCAACAGAACGCATGTTTGAAAGTGCTGCAAAGTACTGATTTGGCGGATTCTTTATAGCTCCTGCTGCTATAGCAGCGTCCACCTCTTCTCTGTAGATAGCATCTGCCTCCTGTACTATTCGTACTTTCTCTGCTGTTATATCATCTATGATACGAACACCGAGTCCCGGTCCCGGGAATGGCTGACGGAAAACAAGATATTCCGGTATTCCCAGCTCAAGTCCGCACTTACGAACCTCATCCTTAAAAAGCATTCTTAGAGGTTCTACTATTTCTTTAAAATCAACATAGTCAGGAAGTCCACCAACATTATGATGTGATTTAATAACTGCTGAATCACCAAGTCCCGACTCTATAACATCTGGATAGATAGTTCCCTGCGCAAGGAAATCAACTGCTCCGATTTTCTTAGCTTCTTCTTCAAATACACGAATGAACTCTTCTCCGATTATATGTCTCTTTCTCTCAGGATCTGTCTCTCCTGCAAGTTTAAGATAGAAACGTTCCTGTGCATTAACCCTGATAAAGTTCAGCTCATAATTGCCTTTAGGACCGAAAATAGCCTCAACCTCATCTCCTTCATCCTTACGAAGAAGTCCATGATCTACGAATACACAGGTAAGCTGTTTTCCAACTGCTTTAGACAGAAGAACAGCTGCAACTGATGAGTCTACACCGCCTGAAAGTGCACAGAGTACACGTCCATCACCTATCTTCTCACGGAGCGCCTTTACTGTGGTCTCAACAAAGGAATCCATCTTCCAGTCTCCCTTGCAGCCACATATATCCATTACAAAGTTTCGAAGTATTTCCTGTCCATACTCTGTATGCATAACTTCAGGATGGAACTGTGTAGCATAGAAACCTTTTTCAGGGTATTCCATTGCTGCTGTAGGACAGTCCTTTGTATGTGCTGCTGTCTTAAATCCATCCGGTACCTGTGCTATATAATCTGTATGACTCATCCACACAGCTATATTTGCCGGAACTCCTTTGAAAAGTTTTGACTGTGTCTCACTTATCTGAACATCAGTATGTCCATATTCACTTACGGGAGCTGTGGCAACCTTACCACCTAATAGATGCGCCATAAGCTGTGAACCATAGCAGATTCCCAGAATAGGAATACCAAGTTCAAATATTTCCTTTGTATAGCTTGGCGAAGTCTCCAGATATACGCTATTAGGTCCACCCGTAAATATAATTCCCTTGGGGTTCATGGCACGAAGCTCATCAATGGGAATAGTGTACGGATGTACCTCTGCATACACATTACACTCTCTGACACGTCTTACGATAAGCTGATTATACTGTCCACCAAAATCCAGAACGACTATCAGTTCTCTGTCCATACTTTCCTCCTAACTTTGTTTAAAATTTACCTTTTTAATAAGGACAGCCCCGATTATCCCAAGACTGTCCCCATATAGTTAATTAATTAAATTCCTTAAGAGCTTCCTGCAGCTGGTTATCCTCACTATGCTCTATAGTTACTTTCTTCTTGAGAGATTCATCCAGCTCAACCTCTTTATCGGGAGCAACACCCTTTTTATGAATATCATCACCCGAAGGAAGGAAATACTTAGCGATTGTAACCTTAACTGCAGAACCATCTGAAAGCTTGATTACAGACTGTACTATACCCTTTCCATAGGTATTGGTTCCTACTATCTTAGCAAGCTTATAGTCTCTGAGACATCCTGTAAATATCTCAGCCGCACTTGCACTGTTTCCGTTTACGAGTATTACAACAGGAAGATCGACCTTATGCTTATCAGAGCAATCGATTCTGTCCATAACCTTGTCATCTTTATTTCTGGTTTCCAGCAGAACTCCCTTTTCAGAAGCACCTTCTGCAGTAGCATCATCATCTACCATATAGTCAACCATCTTCATAACAGCTGTAACAAGTCCGCCCGGATTATCTCTCATATCTACGACAAGACCCTTGGCACCCTGTTTCTGTAAGCTGTCAACTGCCTCTATATACATATCAGCAGTAGTTTCAATAAACTGCTCAACCTTGATATAACCTATGTTATTATCAAGCATCTCATATTCAACAGTCTTATTCTCT
This sequence comes from Eubacterium sp., assembly GCA_017519155.1. Lineage (GTDB taxonomy): Bacteria > Bacillota > Clostridia > Lachnospirales > Lachnospiraceae > Eubacterium_Q. The sequence goes on along the minus strand of JAFWSY010000041.1, from coordinate 1,832 downwards.
ATAGTATCTCTCTTTATTTTTATAAAGAGAAAATCTGATTCACCTTCTCTATATATCTTAAGTGTTACTTCAGATCCCTTCTCTCCTCTGATATGATCTACTACATAATCCAGTTCCATATCGGAAGTTACAACAAGATCATCAACAGCTATGATTACATCATTAGGAAGCAGTCCGGCCTTTTCAGCAGGGCTGCCTTCTATAGGCTTTACGATATATACAGTACCTTTATCCAGATTCTTTGATACAGTAGCTCCTATTCCTTCAAATGAACCGGAGTCATCCTCCATCATTTTCTCGTACTCTTCTTTTGTGTAATAAACAGAATAAGGATCATCGAGTCCTTTCATTATTCCGTCATAGTAGCTTTCTTCTCTTTTCTCTTCATCCTGATCGAAATAAAAATAGTTATCGATTATTTTTTCTATTTCTGCAGTTTTATCAGTTACTTCTTTTGAATTCTCATTGAATTTACCATTTGACGATGAACCTGATCCGCCCTCTGAAGAATCATCAGAGCCATCCTTGTCCTTGTCTTTACCATACAAAGAGAAACTGTCATCTCTGCTGGGTTCTCCGGAATTAGCTGCCGTCTGAGCAACTCCACATCCGGTAAATGTTCCTAAAACCATAGTCATGGCCAGTAAACCATGCATACTTTTTCTTACAAACTTGTGGGGAAGTTTTTTCATTTCAATGCTCCTGATATATTTTAATTTGAACCTTCAGTATTAGCAACCTGTGATTTATCTTTTACATTCTTATAATACTTTAACGGATTTACATATTCTCCGTTCTCTCTGACTGCAAAATGCAGATGAGGACCGGTGGATACTCCTGTATTTCCGGAGAAACATATAGTCTGACCGGCGGTTACAGCATCACCTACCTTACAGCCAAATGCTGATAAATGGAAATAACAGGTTGATAATCCGCTTCCATGATCAACTATAACACAGTTTCCACCACTACCAAGATATCCGGTATAAATAACCGTTCCATTGGCTACAGCTACAACTCCACTTCCTACAGGACATGGAATATCGATACCTCTATGATAAGAGGTAGCACCTGCAGTAGGTGCGGTTCTAGGTCCATAATACGAAGATATGGTAGTACTTGATGGCATAGGCCACAGGAAATCAGCACCATTATACTGTACTGATGTTTGTGTACCTGTAACTGTTATGGAGACATTGTACTTAGCTTCTATAGCTGCTATTCTGGCAGTCTGCTCTGCTTCTATAGACTCTATAGCAGCCATCTCTGCTTGAGTTTTATCTATGGATTCCTGAAATTCGTTTATCTGCTTGATCTTTTCCTCTGATAATATTTCCAGGGTTTCCTGTTCATCTATATAAGCCTGCTCAAGCACACTGATACTTTCAGTTACCATAGTCAGCATAGCTTTTTTATCTTCAAGTCTTGTTCTCGTATTTTTATACTGACCAAGTATATTGTTATTATATGAATCAACTGCCTGAATATATTCTGTTTTATTTACGACATCCGTATAATCTACAGAATTAAAAAGCGCATCCAGATAACCATAGGAATTATTTTCATATTCCTCGGTGATCTGCTGCTTCAGCTTATCATACTGAGCATCCTGAAGCGCCTGAGCTTCATCTATCTCATCCTGAAGAGAACCCATAGTACCCTGAATCTGCATGGTTCTATTATTGATATCATCAATTTTTCCCTGATAACTAATAATAAGATCATCTATCTCGTGAAGTCTCTTGATAAAGTCATTCTGATTCTCCATAAGAAGATTCAGTCTTTCCTGTATTTCCCTCTTCTCCTGAAGAGTTTTGCTATAGGCAGCAGTT
>JAFWSY010000040.1 GCA_017519155.1 Eubacterium sp. | reverse complement strand
TAACAATCTTGGTGGAGTTCATTACGAATATAGCATTCTTATTGGAAACTCCTGCAGCACTAAGCTGCGCTCTGATCTCACTACCTATACGCTGAAGATCGCGAATCTGACCATCTTCAAAGCTATCCTCAGGCGTCTCAAATATAAGAACCTTGTGGATATAGGTCTGCTTCTTCTGTGAAGCTGTGATCTCTACAATAGTAATACTTTCATTAGTAATGTCTATTGACAAGACTTTATTATTTGCCATTCTATAGCCTCCCTCATTTTTTCATCAGTAGTTTCTATTTTAAAGGTATACGCTACCTTTTACAGATCAGCTGTACCCCCTTTACATAAGCATCCCGAATTGTTACCAGATCGTTCCATAATCCTTAAACAACTTGAATGCGCAATGATTATGTAAAGGAAGAAATAAAAACCGCTGATCATTTTTCATTACTTTTTTCTTACATTATATAAGCGCTTACGCGCCATCTTTGTAATCAGGTAAGATTCTAAAGGACGAGTTTAGAATCTTACCAATTATTTTAAACTATGTTATACCTTAACTATACCTTACTTGTATGAAGGATGAATTGAAGGCTGAAGCTGATATGTATCACCACCAACTGAAAGCTCAACGATTGGCTTACCTGCCTGGCTTACATAAACTCTCCATGTAGGGCTAGTTGTAGTTCTATTAAAGTTCTTTGTATACTTGATCTGTGGAGCCTCGTTACCAAGGTTAGAGTTAAGATCAGCAACGAAAGTCTTTGTTGTGGATGTTGAGCTGAATGTAGCATTAGCTGTATGAGCAGGAGCACTTGTAAGAACAGTAGTTCCGTTCATAGAAGCAGCAACTTCATCATATGCATCTTCGTTTGCAAGAACAGCAGTAACAGCTGTGTTAATTGTAGCAGCAGCCTGAACATCATCACCTCTACGTGACTTATCGATGTAACGGATAAGTGCAGGTGCGATAGCAGCAGCAAGGATAGCCATGATAGCTATAACGATAATAAGTTCAACAAGTGAGAAACCTTTATTTTTCATATTCTCATTCTCCTTTTCTTTAAATAATGTTTTTTAAATAGTGTATATTTAGTTTGCTCGCCCAAACCAAATTACATATTATATATAGACAGCAAATGCTGTTTATATCTTAATAACTATCAACCGCATCGTACATGTTGAGGATAGGTGAATAAATAGCAACAACCATACCACCTACAACAACAGCCATGACAACGATGATAAGAGGTTCCATAGCAGATGTAAGAGCATCTGTGGCAAGATCAACTTCATCCTCATAGAAGTCTGCAACCTTCTCCATCATATCTTCGATATTACCGGTCTCTTCTCCAATGTGCATCATCTGAGGCATCATTATAGGGAAGATATCCATATCTTTGATAGGTTTTGAAAGAGGAACGCCTCGAGAAACCTGTACTTTACATTCTTTAAGCTTATCTCTAATAACCTTATTCTTCATAACATTTGCAGTCTGCTCGATAGCATCTATCATGGAGATACCTGAAGCAAGAAGTGTAGCAAATGTTCTAGAGAAAGTAGCAGCTGCTGTCTTCACATTAAGATTACCAAATATAGGAAGTTTAAGCGCCATATTTCCGTTAAACTCCTGTCCATACTCTGTTCTGGAGAAGATTTTGATTGCTACTATTATAACTATCACAGCTATTAAAACTATATACCACTTAGCAACCAGGAAGTCCGAAGCATCTACAAGCATCTGTGTAGCTTTTGGAAGATCAGCTCCCATCTCCTTAAACATTTCAGAGAATGTAGGAATAACCATGGTGAGCATAAGAATTACTACACCGATTACTACTACGAGAATAACCAACGGGTACATCATTGCTGATTTAATCTTACCTTCGATGTGTCCATCTTTCTCAAACTGAGCTGCCATTCTTTCAAAACAGATTTCCATCTTACCGGAAGATTCACCGGCAGCAACCATGTTTGAAAGCATATTAGGAAATACATCCGAATTCAACTTAAGGGCATCTGCAAGAGTACCACCCTTCTGAACATGAGCAGAAGCCTGCTCAATTGCTTCCCTAAGGCGCTTATTTTCAGTACTGGTAGCAAGCATATCCAATGCCGCTATAACCGGAACACCGGCTCTAAGCACTGCAGCAAACTGCTTACAAAATACTGATAAGTCCTTATTCTTAACTTTCTTTTTAATGATATTGCTGAGATCAATATCTTTACTTTCTCCAAACTCCGTAATGTTTATACCCTCAGCACGAAGTCTGGTTTTCGCGGTCTCTTCATTGTTAGCTTCTATGGTACCTTTTTTGACCTTTCCGCTTGCATCAAGACCTCTATAATCATATTTTGCCATATCTGTTCCTCCGCCCACATTTAGACATGATATTATTGTAAAATTCTACAATACTTTACATAAAAAAGCAATAGAATTGTAGATTATACACCATTTCTACACATTTTTTTCACTTAGAATTTCATTAGTACAGATTCTTCTTCATTGTCAGCTGATCCTGCGCATAAAGAAGCGCATCATCTCTGGTTATCTGACCATTTCTGAACATTTCTATGAGACAGTCATCCATGGTAACCATTCCAACATTTCTTGATGTCTGTATAGTAGATTCAATCTGATGTGTCTTTCCTTCACGAACCTGTGCCCTGATAGCCGAGTTAGCAATCATGACCTCAAAAGCCGCACATCTTCCGTGACCATCCGCTGTAGGAAGAAGCTGCTGTGATATAACTCCTTCTATTACCATAGCTAACTGTATACGGATCTGCTGTTGCTGATGAGGAGGGAATACGTCGATGATACGGTCAACTGTTGCAGCCGCACCGATTGTATGCAGTGTAGAGAACACTAAATGTCCGGTCTCAGCAGCTGTAATAGCTATCTGAATGGTTTCCGGATCGCGCATCTCTCCTACGAGGATTATATCCGGATCCTCACGGAGTGCAGCTCTAAGCGCATTATCAAAGGAAAGCGTATCCATTCCAAGTTCTCTCTGATTTACTATAGACTTCTTATGGTGATGTATGTACTCTATAGGATCCTCAAGAGTTATTATATGGTTACTTGTATTTTCATTTGCCTTATTAATAATAGAAGCAAGTGTTGTTGATTTACCTGAACCGGTAGGTCCCGTAACAAGAACAAGTCCCCTCTTCTTCTTATAAAGTTCTACGACAGCAGGTGGAAGTCCAAGTTGTTCCGGTCTTGGAATTATCGTATCTATCTTTCGATAGGCAGCCGCCATATTACCTCTGTCCATGTATACATTTACACGGAATCTTCCTTTGTCTCCAACCGAGTATGCAAAATCGCATTCACCTCTGTCCTTAAGGATAGCCTTCTGTCTCTCATTCATGGTCATGCCGATACTGTCGGCAGCCTCCTGAGATGTAAGGGGCGGTACATCTACTTCCTGAAGAGCTCCATTGATACGGAACTTCGGAGGTATTCCTACCGCAAGGTGGATATCAGATGCATTCTCGTCAACCGCAAGGCTGAGGAGTTCGTCCATATCTATCATATAATAACCCTCCCGTCATTTTTTCTCTTAGTAATTATCACCAGTGGTGTAAACTATCTTCTTCATTTCTGCAAGAGATGTTGTTCCATTAAGCACATGTCTTGCGGCGGACATCTTAAGTGTGGACATTCCTTCTTCAAGAGCCTGTTTCTCTATTACATCAGCCGTAGCTCCTTTTGCTATAACCGCCTGAAGCGCTTTTGAAACCGGCATCATCTCGTACACACCGATACGTCCTGAATATCCTGTATCGTTACAAAGGGGACATCCAACCGGTTCATATATAACTATATCATCCTCAGGATCCTCTACAGCAAGAACCACCTTTTCATCTTCATCAGCAAGTCTCGGCACTCTGCAGGAAGTACAAAGTCTTCGAACAAGTCTCTGCGCTATAACTCCTACAAGAGCATCACCTGCAACGTAAGGTTCAATACCCATATCTATAATACGTGTAACTGTTGATGCAGCTGAGTTTGTATGGAGCGTAGAAACAACCAAGTGTCCTGTGATAGCAGCCTGAACAGCTATCTGTGCAGTCTCTCCATCACGAATCTCTCCGATCATTATGATGTCAGGGTCCTGACGCAGGATAGAACGAAGTGCTGCCGCGAAGGTCATCTCTGCTTTTACATTAACCTGAACCTGATTGATACCATTTATATTCGCCTCGACAGGATCCTCAACAGTTATGATATTAACTTCTTCTTTATTCAACTCCGAAAGAGATGTATAAAGAGTAGTTGATTTACCGGAACCTGTAGGTCCTGTAACAAGTATTATTCCATGAGGATTGCTGAGTATGCCATCGAATATCTCGATCTCAGCAGGCGTAAATCCAAGTCCTGACTTAGGTTTTGTAAGTCCATCCTTGGAGGTAAGTCTCATAACCGTTTTCTCTCCGAATACTGTAGGTAGAACTGAAACACGGACATCAAACTCTTTTCTATCTACTATAATAGTGATACGACCATCCTGAGGTTTCCTCTTCTCAGCTATATCCATACCACCGATAATCTTGATACGAGCTGTAATAGCAGGAAGAATACTAAGTTCATAAGTCATGACCTGCTTCAAAGCACCGTCTATACGATATCTTATACGGACATTTGTTTCCAACGCCTCTATATGAATATCGGAAGCTCTCTGTCTTACTCCACCCTCGATAATCTGATTAACCAGGAGAACGATAGGCGAATTATCAACCTCGTCAGCAAAGGCATCTTCTGCCTCTTCAGCTCCAGTACCCATTTCCAGCTTGTAGGCTTCAGCAGCCTCCATAGCTTCGGCACTTCCGTAGAACTTACCGATGACATTCTCTATCTCGTCTTCAAAACCAAGGAATGGTTCAACTTGAAGTCCACTGGCTATACTTATATCATCTAAAGCAAGAAGATCCATAGGATCTGCCATAACAACCTGAAGCATGTTAGGATTGTCAGGATCATAGCCGATAGGCATAGCTCTGTACTTCTGTACAAGATCCTTAGGGACTATCTTCAAAACATTCTCATCTATCTGAACAGCCTTTATATCGACAAAATCGATACCCATCTGCGTGGTAAGAACTGTGATAAGGAGTTCCCTTGAGATGAATCCCATATCCATGATGATGTTACCAAGCATTCCGCCCTGTTCCTTCTGTCTCTCAAGAGCCTGTTGAAGTTGTTCAGGAGTAATAGCACCTGCTTCAACAAGAAGGTCACCGACACGGATTCTTTTTCTAGCACCAGTTAATCGCATTTATATTCTCCTATAATAACGATTTATTAGAAATATGATTTGGGCGCAATTAGCCCAAAGAGTTTCGTTAACATAATGATTATACCATAACATTTGAATTAATCAAACAAAAAGAACAATTTTGTCATTATTGCATCAAAAATGCATAGAAAACGCTATCTATAGTATCTCCAGAGTTGAAAACGCACTAGTTTTTTGTACATTTTGCACAACACCATTTCGGAGTATTATGTGAATTTCCCAAAAATAGTAGGTTCACAGTTTGTTTACAATACGTTCATATACTTATACTCTTATAATCATTCCTTTTTTGACTTCTGTAAACCTGTCTGTTTCTATATACACTCGGAGTAACTGCTTAGGATGAGGTGCTGACTCCTGGCTGTTTCCATACTCATCTTTGATATCCAGAACCTTTACTTTGATATTGGTCCCATCATAGTTCATTATTTCCAGTACGTCACCAACAGAGAACTTATTCTTCTGTACAAGTTCCAGACTTCCATCATCATATATATTATCAATTCTACCTATATATACTGCATTTTGTATATATGTATTATTGTCATATATCTGATCCTCTTCAGAAGGCTTTCCATAATAGAAGCCTCTGGTAAAGTTACTCATAGTGCACTTGGATATTTCTTCTATATAATGATCTAGCTTAGATTCATACAGTTCAGGAGACTCATAATAATCGTCTATAGCCTCTCTGTAGGTTCTGGCTGTTGTCGCAACATATAGATTGGTTTTCATTCTGCCTTCTACTTTAAAGGAATCTATTCCCGCATTTATCAGATCAGGTATCTTATCTATCATACAGAGATCCTTTGAATTAAATATGTAGGTTCCTCTTTCATCCTCTTCTACAGGAAGATATTCTCCGGGACGGTTTTCTTCAACCACCGCATACTTCCATCTGCAGGGATGAGTGCATGCTCCTCTGTTAGCATCCCTGCCTGTAAAATAATTTGATAGCAGGCATCTTCCTGAATAGGATATACACATAGCCCCATGCATAAAGGCTTCTATCTCAAGATCTCCAGGGATATTATCTCTTATCTCTCTTATCTCCTTAAGAGATAATTCTCTGGCAGCAACAACTCTTGTAGCGCCCATATCCTTCCAAAACTTATAGGTCATATAGTTTGTATTATTTGCCTGAGTGCTTATATGGATTTCAGTATCACTCCCCCGAAGAACTTCTCTAGCTATACTAAACATACCCGGATCGGATATAAGCACAGCATCCACCTTCAGGTCTCTAAGTTCTTCAAAATAAGCTTTAGCTTTTACTATATCCTCATTATGTGCATAGATATTTGTTGTTACATAAAGCTTAACGTTATTCTTATGTGTATACTCAACAGCCTCAGCCATTTCTTCTTTGGTAAAGTTATCCGCCTTTGCCCTAAGACCGAATCTATTTCCACCTATATATACAGCATCCGCTCCGTAGTCCACCGCAACCTTTAAAGTCTCCAGACCACCGGCAGGTATAAGAAGTTCAGGTTTATTATTCTTCATCATCTGATATCACCTTCTGTTATCTCTTTATTAACTATACTAATCGCAAGACCGTCTCCTATGGGAACCAGCGCAGTTTCCAATTCATCACTGTGGGTTATATGATATACATACTCTCTCATCCTGTCATGTATGGTCCTGTCTCTCTTATCTACAAGAAAATGTGATTCCAGGACATCACCGTCTCCGAATATATTATCTGTTATTATAGTAGCGTTTTTATCAGACAGCTTCATTGAGAGATTTATATAATCCATATACTGCGCCTTGGCAGCATCTATAAATATCAAATCAAACTTTCTGCCGTCTTCTATCAGTTTCTTCAGTGAATCACACGCATCTCCTTCATGTATTGTGATTTGATTGCCAAAGCCTGCTTCTTCAATATTCTTTTTTGCTACCGATATTCTTTCCTCATCAAGCTCACATGTATCTATAGACCAGGCTGTTTTATTCACTTCATTTGTTTCATCCGCTTCATCTGTTTCTTCCTATACCGGAGGGGGTTCGGGCAATCCCTCCGCCGGCTCAGGAGGCAGGGAATCTCAGCCTGTATCCTATCAACCTCTCCCCCTGCGGGAAAAGACCTATGCGGCTTCCC
>JAFWSY010000039.1 GCA_017519155.1 Eubacterium sp. | reverse complement strand
GTCCAGGCCGATCATGAAGATAAGGAGCGCCACGGTCATTCCGATAACTACAGTAAATACGCTTCTCTTTTCACGTGACATCTGTCTTCCTGTAAACTGACGAAGGTAGTTTCTTTCCTTTCTGCCTTTTTTAATATTATGCGAGTCTTTAACGAGGTTCTCCTGTTCGTTTTTGATCAGGGATAAAGCCGTCTTCGAAAGCTTTTTTCTGATAACAAGAACATTTACTATTACGGAAATAAGCGGCGGCATAACGATGCAGTATATGATTATATAAAACGGATAAACCTTGTCCATCTTCGGAATGCTGTAATAGAGATAACTGTCCTGCATCTGAAAATCAACGCCAACCGGACTGAAGCCGATGATCATTCCGATGATTCCGGCAATAAATGTAACAACCGTCGGAAGCATTACGTAATGTCTTATAAGTGATCCTTTCTTTACGCCCATCGCATAGAGTGTACCGATAACGCTGCTCTCTTCATTTATCTGATGAATGATAAATACAGATATTACATAAGCAAAGAGCATCACAAGTATCGCTCCCGCAACCAGACTTACCAGTCTCTTCAGTATAACATCACTCGCCGCATCACTGGCAATCCTCGGATTATCCTTATTCTCGTGAAAGGTTTCGAGGTTAGCTATATTTATATCCTTCAGTGCCTCCTTAAGATCTCTATGGCTCCCGCTGCGAAGCTTATATGCATAGGTATAGGTTTCTCCTCCCATTCGACCTGAAGCAAGCAGCTCTTTATAAGCATTATCCGTGACAAATACAACTCCAAAGCTTTCCGGATCAGCTGTCATGTCCGAAGGATTTTTTACTGTCAGATTATAGTCGGGAATACATCCGATACCCGAAACCGTAAACTCCCTGCCCGCAAACTCAATGGTGTCACCGACTCTAATATCATTTCTGTCAGCGTAAAGATTCATTATCACTATCTCGTTATCAGCTTCAGGCATACTGCCTTCATCAAGCTTTACAAGATCGATCCTGTTTCTCTTCTTAAATACTCTGACAATATCCTTATTATCTCCGGATACGGTTTTCTTTATACTGTCAACCTCAGCGTCCATACTGAACACTTTCTCTATGTCACCATACTTCTGTTCCAGATCCGACAACTGTTCATCTGTCAGCGGCATAAAGGTTGTAAACTGGCCGTCCTGCTGGTTACACTCCTTATTATACTCATCACTGCCGGCAATAGTTGTCTCTGCCATACCGGCGATACTGACTACAAGATACATGCCGAGAACTATCATAAAAAAAAGTGCCAGATATCTTCCGAAATGAGCTTTAAATTCCCTTATTATTCTTCTGTTTAAAGTCTTCATTACAGATCCTCCAATTCACAAGCCGGTATTCTTTCCTCATTCATATAGTTTTTCCTGATTTCTCCATCCTTCATGATCACAACCTGCTGAACCATGTTCTTGATGGCATTGTTGTGAGTTACGATCAGCATGGTCGTTCCATATTTCTCATTGATCTTCTCGAGTAGAACAAGAATATCTCTGGAGGTTTTTGAATCAAGTGCTCCCGTCGGCTCATCACAGAGAAGCAGCTTAGGATTCTTGACAAGAGCTCTTGCTATGGCACATCTCTGCTGCTGTCCGCCTGAGAGCTGAGACAGAAATTTATTCTGATGCTCGGCAAGTCCCAGTATATCCAGCAGTTCGTCAATATCCATAGGATCATCCGTCAGATACTCGCAAACCTTTATATTTTCCCTTACAGTAAGATTCGGAACAAGATTATAGAACTGAAAGATAAATCCCAGGCTGTCTCTTCTGTAATCCGATAATGCATTATTGTTCAGTCCTACTATCTCTTTTCCATCCACCTTGATTGAACCCGAATCCACATTATCAAGTCCTCCGATACAGTTAAGCATCGTTGACTTGCCGGAGCCACTCGTTCCTTGTATAACACACATATTTCCTTTTTCTACTGAGAGGTCAATCCCCTTCAAAACCTGAATATAGCTGCCGCCCTCTCCATAACTCTTCTTTATACCCTTAACTTCAAGATACATATTTATTCCTTTCCGACTGAAAGCAGTCCTGATATGATTATTTACAAACATGAGCTACTACTCATATTTCGGATATTAGCACCATATTATTATCTTGTCAACACAAATATGAGTTATCGCTCATATATTGTTTGATTTTTATTTTTCTGAATGATATACTGTCATTATCGAGTTATAATGAGGAAGTAATATATCATTCAACTACTATTTGCAGCCGGCCTATTCACCGTACAGTCAGTATTGTGCAGGCAGGCATTCAGTCGAGGTATTCAACAACAGCTATGCCGACATGCATAGCTGCAATTCAGGGAGTAAATATAATGGGCGAAAATGATATCCGCATACCAAAGCAGAAAAGAAGTATAGAAAAAAAGCAACGCATCAAGGACGCTGCCATGAAGCTTATGTCCGAAAAGGGTTACCATACGACCAGCTCAAATGAGATAGCAAAGGAAGCCGGCGTATCCATCGGAACCTTCTACTCATATTACAAGGATAAAAAGGAGCTCTATAAGGAGCTGGTTGCTGATATATACAGTGTTGTTCTGTCTCCGATGAATCCGGTCAGTAACGCCGACACTGATTCCAACAATGAGTTCGGTAATGATTCTGGTAATAGTTCCGACGGTCATCCCAATATTAATACTGCACTCGACACATCGAATCTCTCTATCGAGGAAACAGTATATTTATATATTTCAATCGTATTTGAAGGTCATGAATATCAATCGGAATTCCAGCGTGAGATTGCTTCTCTCTCAGAACAGTCTGATGAATTCAGAGAGATTGAAATGTCTAATAAGAAGCATGCTACGGAAATGTTTTCTTCAATCCTCAGTTCTTAC
>JAFWSY010000038.1 GCA_017519155.1 Eubacterium sp. | reverse complement strand
GTATCTGTATCCGACACTGTCGATGGAAATAGTTCAGGCAGCCCGTATAGATGGGGCGGGAGAGTTCAGGATATTCAACGGAATAGTTCTTCCTATTATGAAACCGGCTATAGCAACACAGGCTATCTTCTGTTTCGTAAGCAGCTGGAACAACCTGTTCACACCTCTTGTACTTCTTACAAACAAGGACAAGTATACAATGCCTATCATGGTATCTCTTCTTAGAGGTGATATCTACAAGACAGAGTATGGTTCAGTATATATGGGACTTACACTTACAGTACTTCCACTGATTATAATGTACCTGATACTTTCAAAGTACATTATCGCCGGTGTAGCACTTGGTGGTGTAAAGAGTTAATGATATAACATCATATAGAAATAAAAAGATGACAGTTTTTCACCTGATGAAAAACTGTCATCTTTTTTAGGTCTCCTACTCGATTAAACCAAATGATTTATTTTGATGCTTCGGCACTTTCCATTTTCTCGTAGAATTTAACAAGAAACATGGAACATGCATATGCCAGTACTGCGTATAAGATCATTGCCCACAGGAACCAGCTGTAGAAGAATAGATTAGGCTTGACTGAGTAAAGTGCGATAGGAAACATCCATATAAAGAATATTCTGAACCATACTCCGAGATTAGTAAGTGCAAGTATCAGGGAGTTGAGAATGGTTCTTGATGTGGTGTTATCATATCTTGCCAGCAGTGGAAACTGAAGTGGCATGGCAAATGCCATTACAATGAATTCAAAGCCCATGAAGATGAATAAGACCTTGGAGAACATTGTCTCGGTATTACTCAGATATAATACATACTGGCCTGCGACAAAGGCTATACAAAGCAGATCGAAGATCCAGATGGCTGTTGCCTGTTTGAAGTTTTCTTTGAAGGCTTTCATATAAGTGTTTTTTATGGGGCCTTCTTCGTTTTTTATCATTTTATTTGTAACAGTATATAATGCGGTAAGGGATGCTCCCAGGGTTATGACCGGTATACTTGTTACAAAGAAGAATATATTTAAGAAGAACAGATCACCGAATCTGTCGAACTTACTAACGAACTTCTGAGTAATTGTTTTCGGTTCTTCGACCTCTTCTTCCTTTTTTTCGTTAGGTTCAACGGTGGGTTTGGAAAGTTCCTTATCGTTGATGGTCTTATTTTCCTGTTTAGGCTTCTTAGTGTTTTTTCCCATTTTAGTCCTCTGTTTATAATAATTTTTGAAAACAAAAAAGTGCTAAAATATAGCGTTTCTTATTATACTTTATTTATTTATATATTGCAATAAGTGCCATTTTGTGATAGTATTCTTATGTTTTAGTGTACGTAAAAGCACCGCCTAAAAATGGCGGCGCTTTTCACTGTAGGAGGAATTGATGAAATTACCGATTAGTGATTTTTTAGACAGATATGATGCTGATAAAGAGATTATCAGACTTCATATGCCGGGTCATAAGGGTAAGTTTGAAGACTGCTCGGATGATATAACAGAGGTTTACGGCGCAGACAGCCTGTACGAGGCTGATTCTATCATTTATGAAAGTGAGAAGTTGACTTCTCAGCTATTCGATACCAGACGTACTTTCTACAGTACTGAAGGTTCTTCTCAGGTAATAAAGTCTATGTGCTATCTGGCTTTAAAGCATGCAAGCGAGGTTACCGGTATATATTCAAGAGGTGACTATGTAATAGCTGCATCCAGAAATGCGCACAAGTCATTTATCAATGCATCAATACTTCTCGGGTTTGATATAGCATGGCTTCCTTCAGAGGATGATGATTACAGCATCTGTAAATGCTCAGTAACTCCTGAAGGACTGAGAGCTTTCTTAACTAATTTAAAGAAGCATACTGATAAGACTCTTGCCGCTGTTTTTGTGACAAGTCCGGACTATCTCGGCAATATGCTGGATATAAAGGGACTTGCTGAAGTGGCTCATGAGTTTGATACATTACTTATATGTGATAATGCTCATGGTTCATATCTTAAGTTTGTTGGTGAAGATCTTCATCCGATCTCACTGGGAGCTGATATGACCACTGATTCCGCACATAAGACACTTCCGGTTCTTACAGGCGGTGCTTATATGCATATATCGAAAAATGCGCCTGCAGGGCTTGAGAATCCTGCAAGACAGGGCATGCTTCTCTTTGGTTCAACCAGCCCTTCCTATAAGATTATGAAGTCTATGGATAAGGCGCTTGAGAGAATTAATCCACAGCAGTATAAAGAGGCTGCTGAGCATCTGGCAAAGCTTAAGTCAGATCTTCGTGATATAGGAATGAAGATATATGGCAAGGAACCTCTTAAGCTTACTCTTGATCTCAGGGATATGGATCTGGACGGAAATTATCTGTTCAAAGAGATGAGAGCAAGAAAGATCATCTGCGAATATGGTGAGCCGGACTTTGTGGTTACTATGTGGTCACCATTTAACAGATTTCCTGAAGATACTGACAGATTCCTGAAGGCTGTTAAAGAGATAATGGCTACCAAGGAACCGGAATCTGAGAAACGTAATAATGAGAATATAAGACATAAGAAGTTTTCTCTTCCTGAGGTTGTTTACCAGCCTTATGAGACCATCTTTATGCAGAAGAAAATTGTTAAGGTAAATGAAGACCTGATCGGAGAAATCGCTGCTGATAATCTGACAGGTTGTCCGCCTGCCATAACACCGGTTATTGCGGGTGAAAGAATAGATAAGAACATAGTGGATATAATGAATTTCTATGGCGTTGAGGAAATAGGCGTCATAAAATGAAAGGAGGCCTGATAATGGGTAACATTTTTGAAGAACATGAGTCGGAAGTACGTTCATATTGCAGAAAGTATCCGGTTGTTTTTTCAAAAGCAAAGAATGCTGAGATGTTTGATGAAGACGGAACACGTTATATAGATTTTCTGTCTGTAGCAGGTTCCATGAATTACGGACATAATAATCCTGATATAAAGAAAGCGATTCTGGATTATCTTGCAGAGGATAATATAATCAATTCGCTGGATATGTATACTGAAGCAAAGAGATCTTTTATTGATACATTTTATAATAAGATCCTTGCTCCGAGAGATCTGGATTATAAGATCATGTGCTGCGGTTCTACAGGAACCAATGCAGTTGAGGCTGCTCTTAAGCTTGCAAGAAAGAATACAAAGAGGAGAAATGTGATTGCCTTCGGTGGTGCATTTCACGGAATGACTCTGGGTAGTCTTGCATGTACAACTGACAGAATCAGCCGTGAAGGCGCAGGAGTATCACTTGATGATGTTACTTTTGCTCCATACGATGGTTCAGACGGTGTACAGGCACTTGATTATCTCAAGTGGATAATTAAAGATGATCACTCAGGTGTAGATAAGCCGGCAGCTATCATTCTTGAAACTATTCAGGCAGAGGGCGGAATCAATATAGCCAGCGTTGAATGGCTCAGAGGTATCCGCAAGTTCTGTACAGATAACGGAATACTTCTTATAGTTGATGATATACAGGTTGGAAACGGCAGAAGCGGATATTTCTTCTCCTTCGAGAGAGCAGGAATAGTACCTGATATGGTTGTACTGTCTAAGTCAATAAGCGGCTTCGGTATGCCTATGTCACTGCTGCTTATGAAGCCTGAGATAGATATATTCAGACCTGCAGAGCATAATGGTACATTTAGAGGTAACAACCTTGCTTTCGTAGGTGGAAAGGCTGCTGTTGATTATTTCACAGAGCATAAGCTTGATGAAGTTGCCAGAAGAAACGGCGAGATCATCGAGGGCGTACTTAAGGAGCTGTGCTTCAAGTATGATAATATCTCCTACAGAGGTCAGGGAATGATCTGGGGAATTGACTTTACAGAGGTTGATACAAAGTACGCTATTGAATGTGTACATGAAGCCTTTGAAAGACATGTGATTCTCGAGGTTGCCGGCCGCAAGGATGCAGTTCTTAAGATCATGCCTCCACTTACAATAGAAGAGAATGTCTTAAGAGAAGGTCTTGAAATCGTAAAAGAAGTAGTAACCAAGATTATGGGTTAACATAATATTATGAGATTTCAAAAGATGACAATTTGAACCTGGTTCAAACTGTCATCTTTTTTTTATTTAAAAAAAGGATTTTTATTTTTTATGAATAATAATAAAATGTGTGCTCTTATGTAATGGTCTATTCCGGTGGGGTGATAACGATGGAAAAACAGCTAACCATTAGAGAAATGTATGAACAAAGTGAGCATAAGCTGCTAAGCAGATATGCTTCATTCAGCGATGAGTCAAGGGGACGAGATGTTCCTGAGGAGGAGAGTGATCTCAGAACTGTATATCAGAGAGACAGAGACAGGGTGCTTCACTCCAAGTCCTTCAGACGTCTGAAACACAAGACGCAGGTATTTCTGGCACCCTATGGTGATCACTACAGAACCAGGCTTACTCATACGCTGGAGGTTTCACAGATAGCAAGAACTATTGCCAAGGCTCTCAGATGTAATGAGGAGCTGACGGAGGCTATCGCTCTTGCTCATGACATCGGTCATACTCCCTTTGGTCATGTGGGTGAAAGAGCACTTACCAAAGCGAGCGGCAAGTCCTTCAGCCATAATGAGCATGGCGTAAGAGTAGTGGAAAAGATAGAAAATGCGGGCAAAGGACTTAATCTTACCTGGGAGGTAAGAGACGGTATACTTAATCATAAGACTTCCCTTAAGCCTTCCACAATAGAAGGTGATATAGTAAGGGTTTCTGATAAGATAGCCTATATCAGCCATGATATAGATGATGGAATAAGGGCTGGCGTTCTGTCCGAGGAAGGTCTTCCGGCAGAGCTTACAGCTGTTCTCGGTCATTCTACCAGAGAAAGAATTAATAAGATGATCACGGATGTGGTTGAGAACTCCGGAGATTCAGAGCGGATAAAGATGTCCGATACCTGCTGGAATGCGCTGATTGAGCTTAGAAAATATATGTTTGATACTCTTTATACCAATGAGGTAGTCAAGCAGGAGGAGACAAAGGCATTTAAGATTATAGAGATACTTTATGCCTATTATATGGAACACATAAATCTTCTTCCTGAAGAGTTCCTGAATATGGAGAGTGAAAGTACGAGTATATCTGATATAGTATGCTATTACATAGCAGGTATGACAGATAATTATGCGGTTGAGAATTTTCAGAATATATACATTCCCAGATCATGGAACGTATATTGATTACTGTGAGGAAATAAATGTTTTATTCGGATGATATAGTTGAAGAGGTGCGCTCCAGAAATGACATAGTGGACGTGATTTCGGAATATGCCGGACTGAAGAAAGCGGGTAATTCATATAAATGCTGTTGTCCTTTCCATAGTGAAAAGACTCCGTCCTTCACCGTCAGCAGAGAGAAACAGATGTATCACTGCTTTGGATGCGGTGCCGGCGGAAATGTATACACCTTTATAATGAAGTACGAGAACTTTACATTTCCGGAAGCTATTGAGTATCTGGCAAAGAGAGCGGGAATAACTCTTCCTGAGCAGGAAATGAGTCCTGAGGATAAGAAGAAATACTCCCGGAGACAGATGCTTTATGATGTAAATAAAAGTGCAGCAGCTTATTTTCATTTTCTTCTTACGAAGACTGAAAGAGGCAAGCTGGGATATAAATACTATAAGGAAAGAGGCTTCACCGATGAGACTATAGCGAAGTTCGGACTTGGCTACTCGGATATATATCGGGATGACCTCTATAAGTACCTGAAGAATAAGGGCTTCAGCGACAGCATCATGAGAGATGCTGGCCTGGTGGAATTCGACGAAAAAAGTGGTCCGAGGGATAAGTTCTGGAACCGTGTCATGGTCCCCATAACCGATATAAACGGTAAGATTATCGCCTTCGGCGGTCGTGTGCTGGGAGATGCAAAGCCCAAATATCTGAATACGAAAGAAACGGATATATTTAATAAAAGCCGAAATCTCTTTGCAATGGATATTGCAAGGCACAGCAAGAAAAAGGGCGTTATTCTCTGTGAGGGTTATATGGATGTTATAGCCATGCATCAGGCGGGCTTTGATAATGCAATAGCTTCCCTGGGAACCGCATTTACGGAGGGCCAGGCGAATCTGATAAAGCGTTATACTACCGATGTATATCTGGCCTATGACAGTGATGGAGCAGGACGTGCGGCAGCTATGAAGGCCATCCAGATACTGCGTGGTCTGGAAATGTCACAGAGGGTTATAGATCTTAAGCCATACAAGGACCCGGATGAATTTATTAAGAATCTTGGCTCCGAGCAATATGAAAACAGAGTAAATGAGGCTCTTACGGGACGTATCTATGAGATAGACAGCATAGTTGACAACTATGATATGAATAACCCTGAGGAGAAGACCAAATTCATGAAGGAAGCGGCAAGGCTTCTGGCAGGGATAGATGATTCTGCTGAAAGACAGAACTATATAGATTCCGTGGCCGCCAAGTATTACATGAATGTTGATGAGCTTAAGAAGCTGGTAAGCAAGGCCGGACTTGCCGGAGATATATCCAGGGATGTGGTTTATCAGACCAGAGAACTTCGAAACAGGGTGGAAACAAATCCTGCTGAAGAGGATCAGAAGTATCTGCTTACCATGATGGTAAATGAGCCTTATCTGTTTGAAAAACTGGAAGGGGTTATCTCTGAGGAAGACTTTACGGCAGACTATATAAAGGATGTGGCAGAATGTGTATTCAGAGAATACAGAGAAACCGGTGAGGTCAGCCCTGCCAAGATCCTGAACAGATATGATGATGCAGAACTTCAGGAAAAGGTAAGCGGTATGTTCACTAAGGAACTTGAATTCGATACCACACCTTC
>JAFWSY010000037.1 GCA_017519155.1 Eubacterium sp. | reverse complement strand
TATAACAATAATTTGTTATTCCATGGCTGTATACCTATGGATGAGGATGGAGAATTCCATACGTGGAAAGTAGCGGATGGAGAGTTTTCAGGTAAAGCTCTCATGGATTATCTGAATTCAAAAGTTATTGATGCATATTTCCTTAGAAATGATGATCCCGGAAAGAGTGACTGCCTTGATCTTATGTGGTATCTCTGGAATGGTCCTGTATCTCCTATGTTCGGAAGAGACAGGATGGCTATATTTGAGAGAATATTCCTTGAGGATAAGAGCCTCAGCGAAGAACTGAATAACAGCTACTATGAGTATTCGAAGAAGGCAGAGTACTGTGATAAGATATTCAGGGAATTTGGAATGAATCCGGAGAAAGCACATATAATTAACGGACATATTCCGGTTCTGGTTAATAAAGGTGAAAATCCTGTAAAGGCTGATGGTAAGCTTTATATTATAGATGGAGGTCTTTCAAAGGCCTATCATAAAACAACAGGTATAGCGGGATATACGCTTATATTTAACTCGCACCATCTTGCACTTGCAGAGCATAAGCCTTATGTGCCTGGAGAAGAGAATTCTCCTGACATACATATTACAGAAGTTATGCCTGCAAGACTCCGTGTAATTGATACTGATTCAGGAGATGAGATAAAAAACAGGATAGATGATCTGCTCGAGCTTATAAAATGCTATAATGTGGGACTGATTAAAGAAAAGTGAGATAGGAGAAAATTGTAATGAATCCAATGGATATGATGCAGCTGGCAGGAAGACTGGGGATATTTAAAAAACAGCATCCTAAGTTCGGTAAATTCCTCAAAGCTGTTGCTGCAAAGGGACTGACTGAAGGCTCTGTTATGGAGGTTAAGTTTAAGTCCACGGATGAAAAGGAATTTGTTGCCAACATCAAGTTGACTCCGGAAGATATAGAGACCATCAACATGATTAAGAATATGGGAAGGACAAATGCATGAAAGCGGTATATCTGGAAGAAGCAGCAGTTAACAGAGGTGATATAACACTTGATCCTATTACAAGCTGTGTGGAAACTAAGGTTTATGCCAATACTACTGAAGCTGATAAGTATGAACATATAGGAGATGCTGATATAGTATTCTCAAACAAGATCATTTTCGATGAGGAAACATTTCAGAGACTTCCTAATCTCAAATATATCGGTGTATGTGCCACAGGTTATAATGTTATTGATATAGAAGCGGCGACCAGACATGGTGTGACGGTGACAAATGTACCGGCCTACAGTACAGAATCAGTTGCTCAGCTGACCTGGGGCTTTATACTGGAATGCGCTGCAAATATAAGCGGTCATAATAAGAGTGTCCATGATGGAGACTGGGTTAATTCAGAGACTTTCTGCTACTGGCTCAGCCCTGTTATGGAGCTTGCGGGTAAAACTCTGGGTGTTATCGGTTATGGAAATATAGGTAAGAGAGTAGTTGAGATAGCCCTTGCTTTTGGAATGAAGGTTATGGTTTATACACCGCATCCACCTAAAGAAGCGGCAAGTGATAATCTTAAGTTTGTATCTATGGAAGATATATGGAAGGCTTCAGATATAATCACTCTTCATTGCCCGATGACTAAAGAAACAGAAAAAATGATATGTAAAGAAAACATGTCAAAGATGAAAGATGGAGTCATTATTATAAATGTATCCAGGGGAGGTCTTGTAAATGAACAGGATCTGGCAGATGCCCTGAGCAGTGGAAAAGTATATGCTGCTGCGGCAGATGTGGTTACATATGAACCCATGAGAAGTGATAATCCGCTTCTGACGGCCCCCAACATGCGCTTTACACCGCACTTGGCCTGGGCGAGTGTTGAGGCCCGTAAAAGACTTATAGATATAGTTGCAGAGAACCTTAAGGCATATCTTAAGGGAGAAAAGCTTAATGTACTCTGTCAATGATCCGGACAACTAAAGCGTACTGATTTGCAAGAAAATCTCCGCTTTTATAGGTTATGTCAGTAAGGTCATATAGAATGCTTCCGTATAATGTTTCACGGAAATACAGTGGCATAAGAACCATGTTGTACTTATTGTCGGTAATAAATTCATTATCGAACATTTTATCAACGGAAACTATCTGGTCATAATAAGGAATGACTTTGATATCACCATCAGTCATGGCTGCTTTAATTCTTACGTGGTCAGGTATGGTGAATCTTTCCTTGTTCTTATGCTCGATAGGTTCATCATATAAATACAGATATGCATTTTTAACTCCGAAATCGTAGAGATTCTTCAGTATTTCGGAGTAATTTTCATCTCTGCCGCTGGAAAATGCAAGGGAATCTTCAACAAGTTTTTTGAGAGTGAACAAGGAATCATCCTTGATCATATCGTATTCATCTTCATCATAGTGGGTGGACTCAACGATTCTTGTCATGACTGCGGATAAAGTCTCGTAAGCCTGACATTTTCTCTCATAGTTGTCAAATCTTTGTAATGCTGCAATTTTAACTCTTTCTATATATGCAAGCAGCAGGTTTATATCCGTATATTTAAGCGCATCGAGCTTAAAGAAATCATTCAGCTTCTTCTTTAGAAAGCTGACTCTTTCAAGGCTGTAGGTCTGATCATTTATATATTCGATCAGGATGGTCATTAAAGTCTTAAATGTAAGGAATATTTCCGGATCATCATCCCGGTTTATATTGTCATATTTGAAAAAGATACGATAGAAGTACTGCTCAAGGAACTGCTTGTCCAGTATTCTCTGGTCAGTATTTTCTTTATCCAGCAGAGAACCGAAGGAATCTCTGAGTATAAATCTCGTAGGAATGGTCATCTCACCGATATCCCAGCCTTCCAGGAGCATTCTTACCATGCTGAATACACGGCTTCCCAGATGAACGGCATCTGCATCTACTGTTGTCAGTGAAGGCGTGATAAGACTGGCACTGTTGGAGTTATCAAATCCCATTACCTTTATCTCTTTACCCGGAGTGAGACCTCTGTCCTTCATAGCCTTATAGAGACCTATTGCTATATCGTCATTTGCACAGAATATAGCTTCAGCATCGGGATTCTGATCAAGGAGCTTGTCACATTCTTCTCTGCAGTTTGAAGAAAGATTAGTAGTGACTACATTTTCCGGCTTGATCTCAAGTCTGTAATACTCGGCAGTTTCTTTAAATGCATCATATCTTTCGGCTGCATCTTCATTATGATCCGGAGCTTTCAGCATACATATGTTGTGAATTCCGAGTTCTTTTATCAGATAAGTGATTCCTTCTTTGATACCGGTTTTATTATCGAAGATAACTCCCGGATATCCATCCATTTTTGACGCGGCAAGAATAATAGGGATATTTCTGGACTTAAGATCCTCCATAAATATCCTTAGTTTTTCTCCCGTAGCAAGACAGCCAATGGTATCAGCGGATACAATCAGAACATCTATATTCTTGGATGTTATGTTCGCCACATTGGTCTTGTACTGATATTCATATAGATCAGGTATATCCTTCATTTCCCTGTCGATATATTTAACAGGGATAACAACGATATTAACATCGTCATTTGCGGCTTCTGAAATGATTCCCCTGCATAGGTGCTCGGTGAATTCATCCATGATACCACTCACGACGAATCCTATAGTTTTTCTATTCCCCAAATTTATTTACCCCTTGTAATAAATACTTTATTAATTATATCATTTCGGGGTTGTAATTACCATGTAAAATTCGTATCATAAGTGTCAAAAGTTGATTTTTAAAGAGGTATTATAATATGGATAGATTTTATTGTAATAACGATTATGAAAATTATTTAAAGGAATATGAATCCAAGGTCTTTGGCAGACTTGGTGTATCTTCCCCAAGTGCTGAGCGTGAGATCATTTGTATGGCCGAGAGTGGTAATACTGTAGCCTATAAGCTGTATGCAGATTTGATCTATTATAAGAAGATAATAAGAAAGAACAGATACCGCGATGCATTTGATCTGTATCTTAAATCGGCAGGTATCAATGTGGATGAAAATGGTGAGTGGAACTGCAGCGGCGACTCATATCCACTGGCTTTCTGGATCATAGGATATTATCTGGTTAATTATAAAAGAGAGTCCGTGCTTAAGGATGTGGAGACTATTGATATTATTGAAAATATGCCGCTTACCGAGAGGCTGAAAACGGCTCTTATGCTGGCTGAGGTAAGTATTGAATATATAGACGCTCCCGGAGCACTTAATCTCATGGGAAGAGTTTTATATGAAATAGCCGATAATAACGAACTGTTTGAGAAACTGGGAGGCTTCGTGTCAGAATATCTGACCGGACGTACATTTGCTAACATATCCTTTACAGTGGGCTATCTTATATCAAAAGAAGATTTCAGGGAAACTGCCGAAAGCTTTCTGGTTAAGGCTGCTGAGGAAGGATATGTATATGCATGTAACAGCCTGGCAGCAAGAGAAGCTGAGAGGATAATCAACGCAGATGATTCCGATTCTGAGAAGATAAGTGACTTAGTATTAAACTATATCTGTTTCCTGAAGCTGGCGGCCGATAAGTTTGAACCCTATGCGGCTAACAGGCTTGGACTTTTTTACGTTACAGGAGAGATAACTTCAGGGGAAAAGAAAAAAAGATATAAAGAATATATTGATAGATCCAAGGCAAAGGAGTATTTTATTAAGGCGACCACTTATCCGGATGCAAATGCGGCCTGGGGTTATTTCAATCTTATGAAGTATTTCTATAATGATTATGATAACAATATAGAGCTGATGAATGAACATATGGATTATATAAAGGAACTTAATCCGAAGGTTTATGATATTGCTATGGATTTATAGTCGGAAAATAGGAGACTGTTTTAATAATGGCTGAAAATATCAAAAAAACTAAACGTAATCCAAGCATAGAACTTCTCAGGATACTGATGATGCTTCAGATCATTTTTCTGCATGTATCTGATTACGGTCAGTACTCGGATATAGCTCAGGAGATGGAGGGGCGGACGGAACTTACATACTGGATCATATGGCTCATGTGCAGATGCCCTGTATATATGTTTGTAATAATCACCGGTTACTTCGTTAGTACAGAGAAGAAGTTTTTTGATTTTAAGAAGATAGTCAAATGCTACCTTCCCATGCTGTTTTATTCGATCTCTATTCCGGTCATTTATGGTATATTGATGCCTGGAAGTGTTAATACAGATCAGTACATAAAAGCATTTCTGCCATTTCTTTCCAGAACATGGTATTTTATGACGCTATATCTGTTGATACTTATTATTTCGCCATTTCTCAATAAAATGGTCGAAAACCTTACCAGAACACAGTTTTTATATCTGATATGTATCTGTTTCTTTTTATTTTCGATATGGCAGCCCATAAGCATGCTTGAGCCCTTTGAAGGAATAATCGGAATTAAAAAGATACTGTCCACCCAGGGTGGTAAGAGCCTGTATGATTTTATCTATATGTATCTGCTGGGTGCATATATGAGAAGATATCATATATTTAAAAGGCATGAGACAGACAAGAACAGCGTATGGGACAAACCTGCAGTTTATCTTGCGGCATTTCTGTTTCTTGGTCTGATAAATGTACTCATTGTGTACCTCTATCCGGATGAAGGAATAGAATCGGTGGTAGGATATAATGATAATCCACTGGCAGTGCTTCAATGTACAGTGCTTTTCAGATTTTTTGAGAAGCTTGATATGAGTCGTTTACCACGGCTCGGAAATATAATTAATTATATAAGCGCCGGAAACCTCGGAATATACATGATTCACGAGCATCCATTAATCAGAAATCTGATATGGTATGATATATTTAAAACCGGTGATGCTTCATTTTATACGCAGAGATTTTATATATTATATATATTTTTGATCATATTAGTTGTATACTCGGTATGCTGGATTATTGATTTTATAAGAAGACTGCTATGGCTGGGTATAAAAAAACTAATTAATTCAGCTGCAAACAATGACAAAAGAAAGGTGCAAAAATGAGTTTAAGCGACGCAGAAAAGGAATTAGAGCTCATCAGAAGAGAGAAGGAAAAAAGGAAGAGAGAAGTTGAGCTTCTTCAGCAGGAGGAAATGAAAAGACTCCGTGAGATAGAAAGAAGCAAAAACAGAAAGAGAACCTATGATCCCGATCAGCTGGTAAGCGATGAGCGATTTACTGAAAGCTACGATGAAGATGAGGATTATGACGACGAGTACGAAGAAAGCTACGAAGAAGCTGAAGAAAGAGAACTTCGTAAAGAGAGACGTGAAAAGGAGAATCACAGAAACGAAAAAGCCAG
>JAFWSY010000036.1 GCA_017519155.1 Eubacterium sp. | reverse complement strand
TTATACAGGAGGTAAAAATGGCAGAGTCAAAGGGATTTTATTTTGATAAAATCAGAGCTTCGGCAGATATGACGGAGAGACTTGTCATCCAGGGTTACAGCGCTGACGCATTTCTGGAAGATGTGCGCCCCAGAGCGGCTGTTTTTGTTGGTGGAAAACCTGCAAAGGCTCTTTCGGTTACCATGGATGTTATAAAGCTGCCGCCTCTTTACTGCAGAAGACGTGAGGGAGTGACCATGTCCTATCTGGCAGTGTTCTATGTGGATATGAAGAGCGTATCCAGGAGGCTCTCCGAGTCTTCGGGAGCAAGGCTGGTTGTAATAGTTGAAAACAAGAAGAGAGAAAGAACTCTTATATATAAAGGCACACTCAGCAAAGCAAGAGAGACTGTTTACAGCTTCTCCTTCAATATAAACGATGCCTATATACATGACGGAAAAACCTATTTCGGTGGATGGATAGGCGGTGACACCTCTACGGTCATAAGGATAGAGGGTAAAAAGGATAAGCATGACAGAAAAGTTGATGAGGTGGGAGTTGACGGCACCTCAAGAGTGGGAAATGAAAAATATGTAGGGCCCCTCAGTTATCAGATCGAAAGACAGGAACATAGAGAGATCTCGGTTTTCTATCCCGAGATACCGGAGACGGAGCAACTTGGTTTTACTCTTTCGGTAGACGGAGAATATAAAAAGCTTCGAGTGACCATGTCCTATGGGGAGAAAAGCTATACAAAGACTATTTCCACGGGAAAGAGCAACTTTGAACTGGATTCCTCAAATACTCTCGTAAGGTATTCGGGAAAGGTTGTGCGTAATCTAAAGAATTACGGCGTTAAGGAAACTGTTAATAAGATAAAGCTTCACATGTATCTGCCTGTTCTTACCCAGAACAGAAGATATAATAAATGGATTCAGAGTGAGCTGCCTGATAAACAGCAGCAGGAGGAACAGAAGAAACAGCAGGAAGGCTTTTCCAATAGACCACTCCTCAGTGTTCTGGTTCCTTTATATGAAACTGAAGAAGTATTTATAGATGAGCTGATAGCCAGCGTAAAGGCACAGACCTATGAAAACTGGGAAGTCTGCTTCTCCGACGGTAGTACCGACAGCGCCAGACTGTCAGAAATAATCGGAAGATACGCCAAAGAGGATGACAGGATAAGATATGTGGCAGAGAAGAAAGGACCTCTTGGAATATCCCAGAATACGAATCAGGCCTTCAGTATAGCAAAGGGCGATTTCATAGTGCTGGGAGATCATGATGATCTGTTCAATCCCGATGCATTTTACGAAGCCGTAAAGGCAATGAATGGCGAGGATGGCTCAGAGGTAGATGTTGTATATACCGATGAGGATAAGACAAATGCCATAGCCAGCCGAAGATTCGAGCCCACCATTAAGCCGAAGTTCAATCAGCTGCTTCTGGAAAGCTGTAATTATATAACTCATATGTTTGTGGTCCGAACTTCCATAGTAAAGGAAGTGGGAGGCTTCAATGAGAAATGTGACGGCGCCCAGGACTATGACTTTATTCTGAGATGTGTGGAAAAAGCCAGAATAGTAAAACACATAAATAAAGTCCTGTACAGCTGGAGAATAAGTGAAAAATCCACAGCCGGAAATCCAAAGGCAAAGATGTATGCCTATAATTCCGGAGTTACGGCGCTGCAAGCGCATTACGACAGAATGGGAATAAAAGCAGTTGCTGAGATAGGTGATCATCTGGGCTATTATCATACGAGATATGACATAGCAGGAAGTCCGCTGCTCTATGTGGTGGTAGTTAATTCAGATGATGAAAAGTATAAATGCACTGTCGATTCCATAAGGTCGAAGGCTAAGTTTAAAAACATAGAATATGTTCGTGTAGACGAAGATCCTGAGCTCAGTTACGCTCGTCTTATGAACCGGGGTCTGGATGAAGTTCTTCTCCTTGCAGCCGGCGATGAGGAAACCGAATCAAAGGATACCTATGTGGTATTTATCGAAGCAGGTGTAACCATGATGGGTGAAGAGGATCTTTCCCAGATGCTGGGAGCTCTTACGGTAAGGCCTGAGATAACAGCCATAGGTGCAAAGGTATACTGCGCAAACGGAACCGTATCACATGCGGGAGTTATCCTGAACACCGATAAGGTTTACGGCTACGAATATATGGGGCAGAGTATATCCAAGGATATGTATTTTAATCTGTCAGAATACAGTGCCCTTCGACGCGGCTGTACCATGTTCAGACTGGACAGCCTGCAGGAATTCGGAGAATTCAGTACAGAGTATCAGGGTGGCTACAGTCTTATAGACTATACACTGAAGATTACCCGGGCAGGCGGTAAATGCGCTTATTCGGCAAATGCAAACTTTTTGATAAATTTATCCAGGGGTATTGACGCGGATGTTATATTTGAGGGAGAGGAATTCGCTGAAGATGAAAAACTCTTCTACGAAAACAATCCTGATATTCGTGACTCGGGAGATTTGTATTATAGGTAGAAAAGGAGATAAAAGTATTATGAAGGGAATTATTCTCGCCGGAGGATCCGGCACAAGACTGTATCCGTTAACAAAGGCTGTATCAAAGCAGATAATGCCTGTTTATGATAAGCCAATGATCAATTATCCGCTTTCAACGCTTATGCTTGCGGGTATACGTGAAGTTCTGATCATATCCACACCGAGAGATATTACTGTATTCGAAGAGCTTTTCGGAGACGGATCACAGCTGGGTATGAAATTTACTTATGCAGTTCAGGAAGTACCGAGAGGACTTGCAGACGCATTTATCATCGGTGAAGAGTTCATCGGAAGCGATAATGTTGCTCTTGTTCTTGGAGATAATATCTTCTATGGTCAGAGTTTTTCAAATGTACTTAAGAATGCTGCAGAGCGTGAAAAGGGAGCAACCATATTCGGTTACTATGTAAAGGATCCGAGAGAGTACGGAGTAGTTGAATTTGATGAAAACGGTAAGGCTCTCTCAATTGAAGAAAAGCCTGAACATCCGAAGTCAAATTATGCTGTACCCGGACTTTACTTCTACGATAATGATGTAGTGGAAATAGCAAAGAATGTTAAGCCTTCAGCAAGAGGAGAGATAGAAATAACCTCCATCAACAATGAGTACCTGAGACGTGGAACTCTTATGGTTGAGACTCTTGGGAGAGGATTTGCATGGCTGGATACCGGCAATCATGATATGCTCCTTGATGCTGCTGACTTCGTTGCTGCCTTCCAGAAGAGACAGGGAATGTATATATCCTGTATAGAGGAAATAGCCTACAGAAAAGGATTTATAGATAAAGAGCAGCTCCTTAAGCTGGCTGAACCACTTCTTAAAACTCATTATGGACAATATCTGGTGGATGTGGCTAACGGACTGTGAATAGTAACATTTTGTAACATTTGTAATAATTTTGTAACATTTAGGGTTGACATAATTGTGTCAACCCTTTATACTGTCATTGTATTCTTTAATATAATATATTATAATATAATAGTTACTACCTAAAAATAATTGAAAAAACGTTAACATAAAATTATTAAATAATTTATTACGAGGGAGATTAGATGAGATTTTCAAAGACAGCAAAAAGAATGTCTTCAGCATTTTTGTGCTTTACTATGCTATTATCCGGGCTTATGCCAAACAGTATAGGGGGAGTGAATGCAGCAGGTAATCCTGATGTATTCACTGCCTCTGTGGGGGATGCCCAGGAGATTGATAGAAATGATACGGCAGATGAAATCGAAGAGAATTCTTATACCCCAAAATTCTATGAGCATAAGACTGAGATTAATAAGTCTGATCTGAAAGTTAATTTTGCTGTAGTTGAGGAGGCTTATTTTGAAACTCCTGCTTATGATAAGTATATAGTTATCGATCTTGGTGACGGAACTGATAAGTTTGATTCTGCTACTCTTACTATCTATAATGAGACAACCGGAAGTGAGATGGATGTAGAAGCAGATACTATCAGCGGTTCAAGTATCGTCTTCAGAGCAGATTTTCCTAATGAGAACTATACAGGAAAGTATCTTGTAAAGTCTCTTGAATATGAAACCAAAGATGGCACCTATGAGAAGAGCTTGTCTGATGAGTACATGCTTCCGAGATTCGGTGTCAACAAGGTCATTAAGGAAGAGCCTAACGGATGGCTGGTTGATGAATCCGCTGATACAAAAGGAAGCTCTGAATCAGTAACAGATCTTGCTAAAAAGAATTCGTCTGTAATGGATCTTTCTTCAGACTTTGTAAAGGGAAGTGCAATCGGTGTTAACGGAGCCAACAGTGATATAGCCATTACACAGGGTAAGGAACTGGCAGGAGAAATAACAAGTTCAGCTTCCTTTATAACAGGAACAAAGGCCGGTGATGCGAAGATTGTAGTAGTTCTTGATCCGGGACACTGCGGACAGGATACAGGTGCAGTAAGAACTTGGGGCAAGGTAACCTACATAGAAAGAGATATAGCGCTTAAGATAGCATTTGCCTGCAAGGCAGAACTTGAGAAGAATGGTTCGATCATAGTTTATATGACACGTACTGATAATACAGATTACAGTATGGATGACCTGTCAAAGAGATGTAAATTTGCGTATGACAGATCAGCAGATCTTTTTGTAAGTTTCCATCTGAATGCAGCTTCATCTTCTGCTGCAAACGGAGTAGAGGTTTATATACCAAACAGAAACTATAATGATACAGTTTATACCATAGGTCAGGAAGTAGGAAAGACAGTTCTTGAGAAGCTGGTAGCTCTCGGACTTACAAACAGAGGTTATAAGATCAGAAATTCCGAGAATAAGACAAAGTATCCTGATGGATCACTGGCTGATTATCTGGGAGTTATCAGAGGTTGTAAGCAGTACGGTATTCCTGCCATTCTGATCGAGCACGGATTCTTATCCAATAAATCAGACTGTGAAAAATTCTTCAGCACAGATGCTCAAATGACAGCTCTCGGTGTAGCAGATGCTCAGGGAATCATAGCTTGTATAGATACCATAAAGAGCGGACGTGTTCCGGGAACAAGCGAAGGCGGCTGGAAGACAGTTGACGGCAAGAAGGTTTATTATGAAAACGGTGTTCCTAAGCTTGGTTTCTTCACCGTTGCTGGTAAAACCTATTATGGAGAAGCAAATGGATATGTTGCCATCGGCTTAAGAACTATAAATGGTTATAAGTATTATTTCGAGGCAGACGGAGCTATGCTTAAGTCTGCATGGCAGAAGATAAGCGGAACAAAGTATTATTTCACTGATAATGGTACCATGGCCAAGGGCTGGGTTACTATAAGCGGAAAGAGATATTATTTCAAGTCCAGTGGAAAGCGTTATAAGGCAGGCTTCAGAACAGTCGGCGGAAAGAAGTACAACTTCAAGAGTGGCGGTTATGTAGCTACAAAAACCTGGAAATGGAATAACGGAGCTCAGTATTATCTGGGAGCAGACGGAAGTGCTGTAACAGGACTTCAGAAGATTAAGAAATACACTTATTACTTCAACAAGTACGGCGTAATGCAGTATGGTTGGATAAAGTATAAGAAAAAGAGTTATTACCTGTCCTGGGAAAACGGAAGAGCACTTACAGGCTGGCATACTATCTGGGGAGCAGATTATTACTTCAATAAGGATGGTTCACAGGCTAAGGGCTTTACCAAGGTTAAGAAGAAGACCTATTATTTCCTGAAGGACGGCGGTTATAAAACAGGCTGGAACAAGATAAGCAAGAAGATGTATTACTTCAACTGGAAGGGGGTTATGCAGACAGGCTGGACTACCTACAATAACAATAAGGCTTATCTTAAGACAGATACAGGTGCACTTGCAAAGAAAGAATTTGTAACACTTAAGAACGGCAAGACCTATTACTTCAACAAGAAGTATGCTATGCAGACCGGACTTAAGACCATCAGTAATGAGAAGTATTATTTCTCTACAAAGGGTGTGCTTTCAAAATCAAAATGGGTAACTGCTGACGGAGCTACCTATTATGCAACTGCAGACGGAAAGCTTGCTCATGACAGCTGGCAGACAATAGATGGCAAGACCTATTATTTCGAGGGCTACGCATATGTAACCGGAACTAAGGTTATTAACGGCATAACCTATGTATTTGATGATACAGGTGTGCTGAAAGAAGGAAAAGCTCCGGAGACAACAACTGAGACAACAACAGAAGCTAAAAAAGAGGAAAACAAGTCCGGACTGTACGAGATAATGGGTAAATCTTCAATAACTGTTGATGATATGGTTAAGTATTATAACTCTACAGGAAATAAGTATCCAGCAGACAGCCTCAAGAAGGGCGGTGCTGCAGATATAAAGACCTTCTGTACTATTCTTAAGGAAGAGGCAGAAGCAGAGGGAGTTAAGGCTGAAGTTCTTTACGCACAGGTTATGCTTGAAACAGGCTGGCTTAAGTTTGGTGGTCAGGTAAAGATAAGTCAGTATAACTTCGGAGGTCTTGGAGCAACAGACGGCGGAGCAGCAGGAGCATCCTTCAAGGATATAAGAACAGGTCTCAGAGCTCAGACACAGCATCTTAAAGCATATGCATGTACAGACGCACTGAAGAACACCTGTGTGGATCCAAGATTCAAGTATGTAACCCGCGGTAGTGCCAAGTATGTTGAGTACCTCGGCATCAAGGAGAATCCTAGCGGCAGGGGCTGGGCTACAGCAGAGAAGTACGGCTACCATATAGTAGACCTTATAAGGAAAATTAAATAGTCCCCAAGGACTGTTTCGAACAGAAAGATAATATAGCACTATCCATGTTGATTATGATACAATGTGGATAGTGCTTTTTTGCGCGTTCTACAAGCGGTGCCGGATGGAGCAATTGGGGCGATGTGAGCTTGCTCGCAAATCGACACAAATTGCGAACATACGATAGCGCGACAGCGCGACATGAGTATGAAGCGTAGCGTAATACGAACGAGCACCGATGTTCTGGTTATGGGGGCTGAACGGGGATGAAAAAAGAATTTGAACGTTTTGATATGAATGCGGATCCGGTGAGAACTAAATGGTATCTCAGACCCATAACTATTCTTCTCAGTCTGCCGGATGTTATCAAACATAAAAATATAATACATAAGGATAGAACCGAAGGGCTGAAAGCTCCCTTTGTTCTTCTTTGTAATCATAATGCCTTTATGGATTTTAAGGTTGCCACCAAGGCTATCTATCCCATGAGGGCCAATTATGTTGTTGCTATAGACGGCTTCATCGGACGGGAGAAGCTGCTTAGGGATGTGGGCTGCATATGTAAGCGTAAATTCACAAATGATACTATGCTCATAAGACAGCTGGTCAAGACTATAAAGCATGGGGATGTGGCTATTATATATCCGGAGGCCAGGTATTCCCTGTGTGGAACCACTGCAGTGCTTCCTAAGTCACTTGGAAAGTTATGTAAACTACTCAAAGTGCCGGTTGTAGTACTTATCTGCCACGGACATCATATCAATTCCCCGTTTTGGAATCTTCATGACAGAGGTGTAAAGCCAACGGAGGCTGAGTACAGGCTGCTCTTTACAAAAGAGGAACTGGAAAATGCATCGGTGGATGAGATAAACAGAAAAATAGTTGAAGCCTTCCAATATGATGACTTTGCATGGCAGAGGGAAAAGGGAATGAAGATAACCTATAAAGGCCGGGCAGAGGGACTTCATAAGGTTCTGTATCAATGCGCTGCCTGCGGGAAAGAACACAAGATGAAATCCTCAGGGACGATTCTATCCTGTGGTTCCTGTGGAAAAAAATGGGAGATGACAGAGCTGGGTGAGCTGCGAGGCTTGGATGGAAAGACTGAATTCTCGCATATTCCCGACTGGTATGAATGGGAGCGGGCGAATGTTCGTAAAGAGGTGGAAAGCGGTACCTATAATTCCGGAGAACTGCCTGTAAGAGTTGATACACTTCCCAATGCGAAAAAGTTCATTCGTCTTGGAGAAGGAACTCTTGTACACGATATGAATGGATTTACAGTGAAAGGAACAGATGTGGACGGGGATCCCTTTGAGATGATAAAAAGTGTGCCCTCCCTTTATTCTTGCCATATAGAATATGAATATCTGGGGAAGTTCGGAGACTGCGTTGATCTGAATACCCTGGAGGATACCTGGTATATATATCCCAATCCCGACAGATGCGATTTTTCGGTAACGAAAATGGCACTGGCCACGGAAGAGCTGTACAGATATAAAACAGGTAACAAAAATGTGATGTTGATGGAAGATTACAATGAGAGTTAAAAGAATCAATGAGGATATGAATTATGCAGACAGCATACTTTTTGTACCTGCTATGCTGGACATGCATTTCCCATTAATTAAATACGCCTTCTATTCAAAGGATTATTATCCTGTTGTTATGGATGAAGAGGATGGTATAACCGAAACAGGGCTTAAATATATAAACCATGATATGTGCTACCCGCTGTCACAGATAGTAGGGCAGATGGTAAATGCCTTAAACAGCGGAAGATATGACGTAAACAGGGTAAAACTTCTGATGCCTGCAGCAGGAGATGCCTGCAGAGGAGCAAACTATGTGGGAGCACTGAGACGTGCCATGCAGGATGCGGGCTACGGATGTGTTCCCGTGCTTACGCTGAATGTAAGAGGAGTTGAACCTGAGAGTATGATGAAATTCGACTTTCCTATGGTATGGAGAGCTATGTTCGGAATGTTCTACGGGGATATACTAATGGTTCTCCTTCATGCAACAAGACCTTATGAAAAGAAGAAGGGCGCTGCTGACAGACTCTGGAATAAATGGATAAAGATATTATCCCGGGATATGATAGCCGGCAAAAATCTATCCCTTCTTGCCATGCATCGTAATTTCAGACTGATGTGCAGAGACTTTGCAAGGATAAGAAGAAAAGGCGAGAGGAAACAGGTTATAGGTCTTGTGGGAGAGCTGTACGTAAAGTACTGCCATCTGGGAAACTGGGACGTGGTTGACTTCATAGAAAAGCAGGGAGCTGAGATACATGTAAATCCCCTTTCCTATTATGCTCTCTACTATATGGATACACACATGATAAGAAAGCATAACCTTGAGGCAAAGGGAGCCAGGCTTCTTATGAAGCTTTTTGAGATGATCCAGAAGGATATGATAAAGGCTCTGGAGAAATATGATTATTTCTCACTTCCGCCTTACTGGCAGTTCAAGAAGGAAGCCCACGGACTGGTTAATTATAACGTGAGAAATGGTGACGGCTGGCTTATAGGAGCAGAAGCCGTGGGATATATAAAACATGGTGTTGAAAAGGTATTTGCGGCCCAGCCCTTTGGCTGTATGGTTAACCACTGTGCGGGAAGAGGTCTTTATCCTTCCCTTACCCGTAAGCTGGGAAAGGGCAGTATAGTCAGTACGGACGTGGATGCCAGTGCATCGAAGCTGAATTATTACAACAGGCTTCTGATGCTTATACAGGTGGATCCGTCCCTGCTAAAGTGAAAATAAAGGGTTTCGTGGATTTATCGCTTGCATTTATAGAATAAATGTTATATAGTACGTCGTAAGCGAAAGATTCTGAAAGACTTTAATAGCTTTATATATGATGCAACAGGGAGCGCGGGTCGTGGACTGAGAGCCGGCGCAGGTCATGAAAACTGTTAAGGAACGCTTTCAGTGGATACAATTATATTTACAGAGTTATAAATGCGGGTGGTACCGCGGTTAGTATGTTTAGATTAATCGCCCCGGGATGTTTATGCATCCCGGGGTTTTTGAATGAGTAGAAAGGAAAAGAAGATGAAAAACATTTACAGAGATAAGACCATCAATATGATGAGTGAAGCTGATGTTGGCTCTAATGTACGTCTTGCAGGATGGGTAGAAAACATCCGTGATCATGGTGGAGTTTCCTTCGTTGATCTCAGAGATATGTATGGCGTAATGCAGATCGTTATGCGTGATACTTCTCTTCTTGAGGGAATCGTAAAGGAGCAGGCTATATCAGTTGAAGGTCTGGTTGAGCACCGTGATGAGGAGACCTATAATCCAAAGATTCCTACAGGAACTATCGAGCTGGAGGCTCACAGCGTGGATATCCTGGGAAGGGTTTATTCACAGGTTCCTTTTGAGATAATGACTTCTAAGGAAGTAAGAGAGGATGTACGTCTCAAGTACAGATATCTGGACCTGCGAAATGAGAAGGTAAAGAATAACATCCTTTTCAGATCCAAG
The DNA here is from genome assembly GCA_017519155.1 of Eubacterium sp. Taxonomy (GTDB): domain Bacteria; phylum Bacillota; class Clostridia; order Lachnospirales; family Lachnospiraceae; genus Eubacterium_Q. The sequence continues at coordinate 4,274 of JAFWSY010000036.1, read as the reverse complement.
GTAATAAGACATATCAGACATAAGATGGAGGATATGGGCTTCGTTGAGATACAGACTCCTATTCTCTGTGCATCTTCACCTGAGGGGGCAAGAGACTATATCGTTCCTTCACGTAGATTCAAGGGTAAGTTCTATGCTCTGCCACAGGCACCGCAGCAGTATAAGCAGCTGCTTATGGTATCGGGCTTTGATAAATATTTCCAGATAGCTCCATGTTTCAGAGATGAGGATGCAAGAGCAGACAGATCTCCTGGTGAGTTCTATCAGCTGGACTTCGAGATGAGCTTTGCTACTCAGGAGGATGTATTCAGAGTAGGTGAAGAAGTGCTGACAGATGTCTTTACTGAGTTTGCACCTGAAGGCTATACAGTAACTCAGGCTCCTTATCCTGTAATCAGCTACAAAGAAGCTATGCTTAAGTATGGTTCAGATAAGCCGGACCTCAGAAATCCGCTTATTATAATAGACCTTTCTGAGTTCTTCCAGAGATGTACCTTTAAGCCGTTCCATGGTCTTACTGTAAGAGCCATCGTAATTCATGAGAGACTTACAAAGGGTCAGCATGAGAAACTTCTTAAGTATGCCCAGGGTATCGGAATGGGCGGTCTCGGTTATCTGGAGGTTCTGGATGACGGAAGCTATAAGGGACCTATCGATAAGTTCATTCCTGAAGATATGAAGGATGAGCTTAAGAGTAAGACAGACCTTAAGATAGGAGATACTATTTTCTTCATAGCAGATAAGGAAATGCAGGCAAGCCTCTATGCAGGCCAGATAAGAACTGAGCTGGGTGTGAGACTTGATTTGATAGAGAAAAATGCGTACAGATTCTGTTATATAAATGACTTCCCTATGTATGAGCTGGATCCGGAGACAGAGAAGATAGGCTTTACACATAATCCTTTCTCCATGCCTCAGGGTGGACTTGAAGCTCTTATGACAAAGGATCCTCTGGATATACTTGCATATCAGTATGATATCGTTTGTAACGGTGTAGAGCTTTCCTCAGGAGCTGTCAGAAATCATGACATGCAGATAATGGAGAAGGCCTTCGAGATAGCAGGCTATTCAAAGGATATACTTGAGAAGAAGTTCGGAGCCCTTTATACAGCCTTCCAGTTTGGTGCACCGCCACATGCAGGTATGGCACCTGGTGTTGACCGTATGATCATGCTCCTTAGAAATGAAGAGAACATCCGTGAGGTTATTGCATTCCCTATGAACGGAAATGGTCAGGACCTTATGTGCGGAGCTCCGGGAGATGTTACAGAGCAGCAGCTTAGAGATGTTCATCTTACACCGGATGACATTGCCGAAAGCTATGGAATCAGCATGACAGCTACGTCGAAGTCTTCAGGAGACAGTGAGGAAGAAAAAGCTTCAGGAACAGTTGAAATAACTGATGAAGTTATAGAATATGTAGGTATTCTCGGTAAACTGGAACTCTCCGAAGAAGAGAAGGAGAAGTCCAAGAAGGACCTTACAGAGATGCTGGAATATGTCGGAAAACTCGGTGAGCTTGATACCAGTAATGTAGAACCGATGAGTCATACCTTCCCTGTTTCCAATGTAATGAGAGAAGATGTTGTTTCAAATGGGGATGACAGAGAAAACATGTTAAAGAATGCACCTCAGAGAAACGACGATGCATATATAGTACCGGAGACATTCTAAATAATTATATACTACTTTACAAAGAGCTATTGTGGTGTTATATTTGATGTAGGCAATTTATAAGAGAGTTGTAAATTGAATTCATTGAAGAAAAAGCCACGAGATGCGACCTCGTGGCTTTTTCTATTCCTATTTTGTACGAGGAAGGCTTAATACCTCAGGCTGGCTACCATTAGTCTCTGTCCAGCCATTTGCAGATATAATAGGCTATTATACTCTTTAAAGAATAGTGTTTTCAATTTATTAAATATTTAAAAACTATATAAAAAACTAATATAATTGCGAATATTAGGATGAATAAATAATATATAAAGGAGATTTGAAAAATGCTCGAAATTCTGTCACTTAGCGCAGTAGAGCTTGGTAAGAAGATAGCTGGCGGCGAGATCACATCAGTTGAAGCAACCAAGGCATATCTTGACCATATCGGTGCTGTTGAGAAAGATATAAATGCATATGTTACAGTCGACACAGAGGGTGCTCTGAAAGCGGCTGAAGAAGCAGATAAAAAGATAAAAGAGGGAACACTTAAAGGACCATTTGCAGGTGTTCCTGTAGCAATAAAGGATAATATGTGTATCGAAGGGATGCTCACTTCCTGTTCATCACACATTCTGGATAATTTCCATCCCACTTATACAGCTACAGCCGTAGAAATGCTTAAAGAGGCAGGAGCAGTTGTGCTGGGACATACAAATATGGATGAATTCGCCATGGGAAGTACATCCGAGACCTCATACTATGGCCCGACAAAGAACCCATGGAATCTGGACAGAGTTCCGGGTGGATCTTCAGGTGGCTCTGCAGCAGCTGTAGCCGCTGATGAATGTGCCATAGCTCTTGGATCGGATACAGGTGGTTCCATCAGACAGCCTGCTTCCTTCTGTGGAGTTACAGGTATCAAGCCTACCTACGGCCGTGTATCCAGATACGGACTTATCGCTTACGGTTCATCTCTTGATCAGATAGGACCACTTGGTAAAAATGTTGAGGACTGCGCAGCTATGCTGGAGGTTATATCAGGACATGATCCAAAGGATTCAACCTCTGCGGGTTCGGAAAATGCGAAGGATCAGATAAACTTTACATCAGCCCTTGTTGATGACGTAAAGGGAATGAAGATAGGTGTTCCGAGAGATTACTTCCTTGAGGGTATAAATGAGGAAGTTAAGGATGCAGTACTTGCTGCTGCTGAGGTACTTAAGTCAAAGGGTGCCATAGTCGAAGAGTTTGATCTCGGTATGGTTGAGTATGCCATCCCTGCTTACTATGTTATAGCCTGTGCAGAGGCTTCATCAAATCTTGAGAGATTCGATGGTGTTAAGTACGGCTACAGAACAGGTGAGTACACAGATCTTCACAATATGTATAAGAAGACCAGAAGCGAAGGCTTCGGAACAGAGGTTAAGCGTCGTATAATGCTCGGTTCCTTTGTTCTTTCATCAGGTTATTATGATGCCTACTATGTAAAGGCACTTAAGGTAAAGGCACTTATCAAGCAGGCCTTTGATAAAGCATTTGAAAAGTATGATGTTATCCTTGGACCGGTTGCACCGACCACAGCACTTAAGTGCGGTGAGTCCCTTTCCGATCCGATCAAGATGTACCTTGGAGATATATATACAGTTTCAGTCAATCTGGCAGGACTTCCGGGTATATCACTTCCTTGCGGAGAAGATAAAGAGGGTATGCCTATAGGACTTCAGCTACTGGGACAGACCTTTGCTGAGAAGAAAATAATTCAGACGGCATATACCTATGAAAAGTACAGACTTCAGAACATGAATTTAAGATGCGACAAGAGCGCAAACGGAAAGGAGGCCTAGGTTATGAGTAAAGAATACGAAGTAGTAATAGGTCTCGAAGTGCATGTCGAGCTTAATACAAAGACAAAGATATTCTGCGGCTGCTCCACTGAGTTCGGTGGTGCTCCGAACACCCACGTATGTCCTGTATGTTCAGGTATGCCGGGTTCCCTTCCTGTTCTGAATAAGGAAGTAGTAAATAAAGCAATAAGCGTAGGACTTGCTACTAACTGCGAGATAACACGTAATTCCAAGTTCGATCGTAAGAATTATTTCTATCCCGATAATCCACAGAACTATCAGATATCACAGCTATACTTCCCTATCTGCAGAGATGGTCATGTAACAATCATGAGCAAGGGCGCTGCAAAGGATATAAGAATTCATGAGATACATATGGAGGAGGATGCAGGTAAGCTGATCCACGATCCTGTAACAGATGATACCTATGTAGATTTCAACCGTTCAGGAGTTCCTCTTATTGAGATAGTATCTGAGCCGGATATGAGAAGTGCAGATGAGGTAATCGCTTATCTTGAGAAGCTGAGAGAGACCATCCAGTATCTGGATGCTTCAGACTGCAAGCTGAACGAAGGCTCCATGCGTGCCGACGTAAATATCTCCATCAGAGAGATGGGCAGTGAAGAGTTCGGAACAAGAACAGAGTCTAAGAACCTTAACTCATTTAAGGCAATCAGACGTTGTATCGAAAATGAAGTAAACCGCCAGAAGGACATAATCGAAAGCGGCGAGAAAGTTATCCAGGAGACACGTCGTTGGGACGATGAGAAGGGT
>JAFWSY010000035.1 GCA_017519155.1 Eubacterium sp. | reverse complement strand
GATATACATAGTAGGCTCCATCCTGCCATGAACCTGTATTACTGATTTCGGCATAACAGGCATACTTTCTGTAGTCTTTATCAGATGTCTCATCCTTTTTATCTGAATCTGTCTCTGAAGCCTCTTCCGAAACTTCTTCAGTATCAGATGTTTCATCCGTTACTTCTTCTATTTTCTGACGTGTCTCTCTCTGTTCTTCCTGATTTACACTTTGTCTTTCCATCAGATCTTTACTTTTATCAACGATAAGGTAAATAATAAGCCCTACTATTATCAGCAGTAAAAAGACAATAACTAACTTTAACCACTTATTTTCTTTCATGTCATCCTACGGGAGATCATAAACTGATCTTTCCCGGCAGCTCCTTTCCGTATTCAATCGAAATATCCTGAGCAAGTCTCAGCATATCCGCATGATTATATATATCTGCAAGTTTGAAATCCATATCTCCGCTCTGTCTTATTCCGAAGAAATCTCCGGGACCTCTGAGCCTCAAATCTTCTGATGCTATATAGAAACCGTCATTGGAATTCTCCAGCACCTTAAGCCTCTCTGTGGATTCCTTACTCTTCTTTACATTTATAAAAATAGCATAACTCTGGGCGTCGCCTCGGCCTACTCTTCCTCTCAGCTGATGAAGCTCGGCAAGTCCGAATCTCTCGGCATTTTCTATCATCATAACCGTAGCGTTCGGATTATTAATTCCAACCTCGATAACAGTCGTTGATACGAGGACATCCGTATTTCCTGAAATAAAATCCTGAAGGATCTCATTTTTCTCGCTCTCCTTCATCCTGCCGTGAAGAAATGCCACACGGATATTATCACCCAGCTGGGCTGATAATTCATCGGCGTAGTCGGTTACATTTTCCAGCTCAGAAGCATCACTGTCCTCAACCATAGGACATATGACGTATGCCTGATGTCCCTCGGCTATCTGCCCCCGGATAAACTTATATGCCGAAGGTCTGTAGTCGGTTCCAACAACGCAGTTCTTTATCCTCTTTCTTCCCACAGGAAGCTCCTTTATAACAGAGATATCCATATCCGCATAAAGAATGATAGCAAGAGTTCTCGGTATCGGAGTTGCGCTCATTACAAGAACATGCGGGCTGTCACCCTTCTCCTCCAGCCGCTGCCTCTGCTTAACACCGAATCTGTGCTGTTCATCTGTTATTACAAGTCCCAGATCCTTATACTCCAGTTTATCCTGAATAATGGCATGGGTGCCTATTACGATATCGCAGCTGCCTGTCTTTATCTCCTCATAAACCTCACGTTTTTCTTTTACAGTCATGGAACCCGTGAGAAGTCTTACCTTAATCTTATAAGGTTTGAACAGCTTACAGAGATCATTATAATGCTGAACAGCCAGAACCTCCGTTGGAACCATCAGTGCACCCTGATAGCCTGATATACAATTGGCAAGCAGGCTGATTGCAGCAATGATAGTTTTGCCGGAGCCCACATCACCCTGGATAAGTCTGTTCATAACATATCCCGAAGACATATCCTTAATTATATCGTTTACTGCCGCTGTCTGTCCCTCAGTCAGTGAAAATGGCAGCCCGGATATAAATGCATCCTTCTTAACTTCTGCCTCCCTTGTTATCACATGAGAACTAATCTCACTTACAGAATTCTCCCTAAGGACTCTTATTTTTATCAGAAATTCCAGAAATTCATCAAAGGCTATTCTGCTGATGGCTGCCTTCAGAGTCTCCTCATTTTCCGGAAAATGTATCTGCCTCAGAGCATCTCTTCTGCTCATCAGCCCCTTCTCCCTGACCACATCGTCAGGCAGATATTCGGGCACACAACTAAAAGCCTCGGACACCGATCTGATAGCCCGGGTTATGGAATTATTGGTGATTCCGGATTTTAAATGATAGACAGGCTGCATCGTGGACATGGTCCGCTCATAGTTCATCTGAGTGAAGAACTCAGGCATCTCCATGACACGCATATTTCCTTTGTACTTTATGATACCGAAGAAAACATAGGTTTCGCCTCTGTGAAATGTATTCTTTAGAAACGGCATGTTAAACCACACCATTCTGATGGAACCGGTACTGTCTGAAGCCGAAAGTCCTGTAATGGTATAACGTCTGCCTTTACGCACCTCTACATAGGTAACAATTCTGCATAAAACAGCAACCCTGTCCCCTTCAGCGGTTTCGCTGATGGAGACAGGTTTCGTATACATTTTATATGATCTCGGGTAATAGGTTATCAGATCCCTGATGGTCTCGATGCCGAGACTGTTAAAGGATTTAGCGGTTTTCTCTCCCACACCCTTGATATTTATAATGCTATCATCAAGCCTCATTTACAGCACCTGTGTAAATCAATAATAAATATTATTCTACTGAAATAATATAATAGTAAATCGGCTGGCCACCATACTTAAGATCAACATCATAGTCAGGATATTTCTCGGAAAGAGCATCCACCAAACTCTGAGCTTCATCCTCAGTTATGTCCTCGCCATAATATACGCTTATAAGTTCTGAATCCTCATCTGCAAGAGCATCCACAAGCTTAACCGTTACCTCATCCACCTCAGTACCAACTGCATCGATACCGTTATCGGAGATACCCATTATATTATTCTTATGAATAGCTTTTCCGTCTACAGAAGTATCACGTACGGCAAATGTAACCTCACCGGACTTGATTCCCTCTGTTGCCTCACTCATGGAACTGAAATTATCTCCCGGCTCTGCATCAGGACTGAAACCGAGAACTGCGCTTATTCCCTGAGGAATAGTACGTGAAGGAACAACATACACCTTCTTATCCTTTATGAGTTCAGCTGCCTGGTTGCAGGCAAGAATTATATTTTTATTATTCGGAAGCAGGTATACATTTTCGGCATTTACTGCCTTAACAGCATTGATAAAATCATCCGTACTTGGATTCATGGTCTGTCCGCCCTGAATGATGGTATCAACACCTATCTCCCTGAATATTTCTGCAAGTCCGTCACCGGAAGCTACGGCTACTATTCCGTACTTTTCTTTAACGCCCTTTTTCTCAGCCTTAATCTGCTTAAAAGCTTCTTCCTGCTCAAGGGCCTTTCTCTTTTCATTCTCTATATGAATTCTTTCGTTATGCTCCTCGCGCATATTATCAACCTTACATCTTGTAAGCTGACCATACTCGAGACCTTTCTCGAAAGCTCTTCCCGGATGATTGGTATGAACATGTATCTTAACAAGTTCCTCATCTGCTACACAGACAAGTGAGTCACCAATGGAAAGCAGATAACTCTTTATATCATCAACTTCTTTATCAGTAAGCTCCTTATCCAGAAGAACTATAAACTCTGTACAATAACCATACTTTATGTCAGCGGTAGATATATCATCCTTTCCGCTTCCAATTGCAGAAGAAGGAAT
>JAFWSY010000034.1 GCA_017519155.1 Eubacterium sp. | reverse complement strand
GCGGCATTTATCCAGTCTGACGGTATTTCAACCTTTCTGAATCCACTGATTCCTCTTTCAATAGCTGCGATATTTCTTCCTACTATTGTTTCACCCTTTTTGAAGTATGTTTTCTTAACGGCATCCTTCATATACTCAGCAGCTTCCTCTATAGGTATTATATCTGCTATAGCAAAGAATGCTGCCTGAAGTATGACATTTGTATGTGTGCCCAGTTCAAGCTCGAGAGCTATATCTGTGGCATCTATCGTATAAAAGTTAATATTCTTTTCAGCGAGATAACGACGAACCTTAGCAGGAAGCATCGTATTCAGCTCTTCAGGAGTCCATACTGTATTTAAAAGAAAACTTCCACCCTCTTTTATATCATCCACTATATCATAATCAAGTATGAACTGCTGATTTGAGCAGGCAACAAAATCTGCAGACCGCACAAGATAACTTCCATTGATAGGCTTATCTGAAAACTTAAGATGTGACTTTGTAACACCGAAGGATTTCTTGGCATCATACTCAAAATATGCCTGAGCATATTTATTTGTTGCTGAATTGATTATTTCAACAGAGTTTTTGTTAGCACCAACAGTTCCGTCACTTCCAAGTCCCCAGAATTTACATCCTGTTATATGCTTTGGTCTCTTTATAGAACCCTTTATGACAGGAAGGCTCAGATGAGTTACATCATCCTCTATACCGATAGTAAATGAATTCTTAGGCTCTTCCAGACTTAAATTTGTATATACTGCATGTATCTGGTCAGGTCTTGTATCCTTGGATGAAAGACCATATCTACCACCTACGATCACTACATCAGAGTTTTTATTTGTATAAGCTGTGCAGACATCCTGGTAAAGAGGTTCTCCTGCACTTCCCATTTCCTTACAACGATCAAGTACTGCAATCTTCTTAACAGTCTTCGGCATTGCATTAAGGAAATGCTCGATAGAGAACGGACGATACAGATGTACATTTACGAATCCAACCTTCTCTCCTGCCGCATTAAGGGCATCAACAGTCTCGCATATTGCGCCTGCAACCGAACCCATAGCTACTATAACTCTGTCTGCATCAGGTGCTCCGTAATAATTAAATGTGTGATACTCTCTTCCTGTTATCTTTGAGATACCTTCAAGATAAGATTCAACAACATTCGGAAGATTTGCATAATCCGTATTATTTGCTTCTCTAGTCTGGAAATATACATCTCCGTTCTGTACTGTATTTCTAAGCATAGGATGCTCCGGATTAAGAGCATTCTCTCTGAAACGTCTTACAGCGTCCTCATCAACCAGGCTGTCAAGTTTCTTATAATCTATAACTTCAACCTTTGCCAGCTCATGACTGGTACGGAATCCATCAAAGAAGTGCATAAACGGTATGCTTGACTTCACTGCAGCAAGATGTGCAACAGCTGCTATGTCCATAACCTCCTGAACAGAAGATGAACAAAGCTGAGCAAATCCGGTCTGACGACAGTTCATTACATCGGAATGATCTCCGAAAATACTCATTCCGTGAGTTCCTACTGTTCTTGCAGCAACATGAAGTACTGCAGGGAGTCTCTCACCAGAAATTCTATGAAGCACAGGTATCATCAGCATAAGACCCTGTGAACTTGTAAAGCTTGTAGCAAATGCACCTGATGTTACTGCTCCGTGAACAGCACCAATGGCACCTGCTTCAGACTGCATTTCAACAAGACTTACAGTCTGTCCGTAGCGGTTCAGTTTTCCTTTAGCGGACCATTCATCTGTATATTCTGCCATAGGGCTTGACGGTGTTATCGGATATATTGCAGCTATCTCTGAGAAATGATATGCAACAAAAGCTGCTGCCTCATTTCCATCCATAGTAACCATCTCACCCGGTTTAAATTCATTAAAAGACATTTATCTTCCCTTCTTTCTATTCCGAATATTTTACATCAAAGGCCTAAGCGCTTTGCTGCATCTTCTCTCATTTTATATTTTAGAATCTTTCCTGCTGCATTCATTGGGAATTCATCCATGAACTCAATATATCTCGGAACCTTGTGACGAGCAATAGAGGCTGTAATGAATTCCTTCATTTCCTCAACAGTAACGGTCGCATCCTCTTTTAAGATTATGCAGGCCATTATCTCCTCCCCCATTCTCTTGTCCGGAACACCGATAACCTGTACATCCTTTACATCCGGATGAGTATAAATGAATTCTTCTATTTCCTTAGGATAGATATTTTCACCGCCTCGGATTATCATATCCTTAAGACGTCCTGTGATATAGTAATTTCCGTTCTCGTCCATCTTAGCAAGATCTCCGGTATGAAGCCATCCGTCCTTATCAATGGTTTCTGCCGTTGCTTTTGGCATCTTATAATATCCCTTCATGATATTATAACCTCTTGCTACGAATTCTCCGTCAACACCTACAGGACAATCCTCTCCTGTTTCAGGATCTACGATCTTGCATTCCACATTTGCAAATGCCGAACCTACCGTATCAGTACGAACATCAAGCGGATCATAGTAACTGCTCATGGTATCTCCCGGACTTGACTCGGTCTGACCGTATACACTTACTATTTCCTTCATATTCATTATCTCGGAAACCTTCTTCATAAGTTCTGCAGGGCAGTTGGATCCGGCCATGATACCGGTTCTGACAGATGAAAAATCAGTCTTTTCAAAATCAGGATGCTGGCTCATTGCTATAAACATAGTCGGAACACCGTTAAAGGTTGTAATTCTCTCCTTATGAACACACTCAAGGGCAGGTTTTGGTGAAAAATACGGAAGCGGATATATAGTTGTTCCGTGGGTCATGCCCGCTGTCATTGAAAGAACCATTCCGAAGCAATGGAACATAGGAACCTGTATCATCATACGGTCAGCAGTAGACAGATCCATATGATCTCCGATATATTTACCGTTATTTACTACATTATAATGGGTAAGCATTACACCCTTTGGAAATCCGGTGGTGCCACTGGTGTACTGCATGTTGCAGACATCATTTTTATCAACGGCTGCTGCATACCTCTGAAGTTCCTCATTTGGAACACTTTCTGCTCTAAGCAGTGACTCCTCCCAGGTCAGACATCCCGGAAGTCTGCAGTCTACTGTAATGATATTACGAAGGAAAGGCAGTCTCTTGGAATGAAGCTGTTCGCCCGGTTTAAGATCATTCATCTCAGGACAAAGCTCCTTCATGGTTGCAAGGTAGTCTGAATCTCTCCAACCGTCTATCATTACCAGTGTATGAGTATCACTCTGCTTTAACAGATATTCTATCTCATGTATCTTATAAGCAGTATTTACAGAAACAAGCACAGCGCCTATCTTTGTTACTGCCCAGAAGGTAATAAACCACTGAGGCACATTAGTTGCCCATATGGCAACCTGCTTTCCCGGTCTTACTCCAAGTGAAAGAAGAGTCTTGGCAAATTTATCAACATCATCCCTGAACTGCTTATAAGTCTTGGTATAATCCAGTGTTGTATACTTAAAAGCTATCTGATCCGGAAACTCCTCAACCACCTTATCAAGCAGCTGACCGAAGGTCAGGTCTATAAGATCATCATGTTTCCATATATAATTTCCTGTATGGCTTCTGTTGTCATAAAGATGTGATTTCTTTCTGGCAGTATTTCCGTATCTGCTCATTGTTGCAGCATAATGTGTCAGAATAACATCAAGATCATCAAGTCCCGGAATCCATAAAGGATCCCATCTGAGTGACATGAAACCATCATAATTTATAGAAGCAAGAGCTGTCATCATCTCAGGTATAGGCAGATCTCCCTCACCTACAAGTGCATGCTTTAAGTCACCAAGGGATTCCTTGGAATCACATACATGTACATGTCTTACATATGCACCCAGATTCTGGATAGTTGTCTGAGGATCTTCATTAAACTCACGATACGGAGCATATATGTTCCAGCTGGCTCCGAGATCATCACAAGCAAATCCATCAAGCAGCTCCTTCAGAAGTGCTGTATTTGAATACATTCCGCTGGTTTTTACCAGAAGGGTTATACCCCTTTTTCTCGCTTCGGGAAGAACCTTACTTATCACGTCCCTGGAAATATCAACGCTTCCACCCTTAGCACCGAATAAAATAACATACTTTACCGAAAGGGACTGTGCAAGCTTTATTCTGGAAATGATTTCCTCCTCAGCCTTTACGGAAAGGGCAGCGGATGCCATATCGCATCCCGAGTTAAGCACTGCCACAGCAATACCCTTTTCTCTTAAATCTCTGATAGTTGCCGTAATATTATATTTATGGAATGGACCTCCGTCTTGTGAATAAACATCACATTGTTCACTTGCTATTTCAATACCTGAAATACCGTTGATCGCAGCTGACTCAACCAGAAAATCCCACTCTTTATCGCACCAGCCGTGCGTAGAAAATGAAAGTCTCATATATTACCTCCGAATCTTAATTTCTTTTTTCTATTCACGGTCCTCAAAACACACTCTTAAGTCCACATCGAACAGCGACTTTTCCTTATGCAAGCATAAAAAAGTCTTATGTTCGATGTTCTATTGCTGCTACGCAGCACTGAATCGTGTGTTTTGAGTCCCTGCTTCACAGGTATCATGAGATAAACAACCAAAACATGCCTGCAAGCAGTCTGTTTTGTTATTTATCTCATGAACCGTGAATAGTAACTATTGCTCATATACGATCTTGTTGAGCGCATTGATATAACCTCTGATACTTGCTCCGATTATATCCGTTGATATTCCTCTTCCCGAATATAATCTTCCGTTATCGGCGCGAAGACGTATCAGTGCTTCACCCAATGCTTCTCTACCTTCAGTTACAGCATCTATCTGAAAATCATCCAGTTCATAATGATGTCCGATGATTCCTTCCATTGCAAGAAATGCAGCATCTATCGGTCCGTCTCCTATGCTCACTCCCGATAATACTTCACCATTATACTTCAGTGAAATATTGGCTGTTGCAGATATTATATTTCCCGAATTAATTACATAGCTTGCAAGTTCATATGTTGGCGGTACCTGAAGTGCTGTACTGGCAACTATAGCATCCAGATCTCTTGCTGTTATATTCTTCTTTGCAGCTTCCCTGTTTACCTTCTCGTAAACATTTTTCATATCTTCCTCGGACAGGTCATAACCAAGCTTATTCACTGCTTCAGCCACAACGCTGATGTCATCGCCTACTCCAAGCTCTCCGATATTAAACTCATCCTTGGCTCTAACTCCTGCATCAAACGGAGTTCTTTTATCATAATCAGTATCATTCATGCGGCAGATAAAATCACAATTACGCTGCAGTTCCGTATTCTTTACATTTGGTTCTGCTCCGCATTTTTCAGAACATCCAAGAAGTATCCTTGTAACACCCTGAATATCTGCCGAATCTCCATAAACCGCAACACTAAGTCTGTCAGCTCCTGCAATTACAGATTCAACAGCGCAAATATCAGCCATACCAAGTGAATTGGAAGTTCCCGCTCCGAGAGCAGCTCTTCCGTTTACGATTTCCTTAACATATCCGATAAATTCAGCAGACTCAGGAGGAATCATAGTTCCCGCATCATCATTTACCGTAATCTTAGTTGCTCCGGCATTGATTGCTGTCTCTATTGCATCCTTAAGATATTCTCTTTCGGCTCTTGTCGCATCTTCTGCCACAAATTCCACATCATCACACAGAGTCTTGCATTTCTTTACAAGAGTATCTATTAATGTAAGAACTACAGGCGGCTTCTTATGAACCTTATATTCCATCTGTACTGCACTTACGGGAATAACGACCTGCAGGCGCTTCTTCAGCGCATTCTCTATTGCAGCCCACGCAATATCTATTCCTTCTTCTATCCAACCGACATCTATAGTAAGTACAGCATTAGAGAGAGCTGACGCAATGGACTTAACCAACAAACTGTCAACCTGTAAATTTTCTATTACCGGTAACTCAATAGCTTCGATTTCTAGACGATCAAGATACCTTGCAATCTCAACTTTCTCACGAAAGCTAAGCCCGATACGTGAATTCTTCAACGTCTTGTCTGAATAATCAATTTTTCTCATTTAACTTCTCCTCTAAAAATATTATAACACGATAGGAAAAAATAAAACGTCTCCACAAACCAACGGTTTGTAGAGACGTGAATCACGCGGTACCACTCTACTTCGTGTGAATCATCACACGCACTCATCGACACGGAACTGATCATACAGTACTCATATCTTCCCTCTGTAACGGTAGGGCTCCGAATCGGACTACTGTTATTTCACCCGATCTGCTCAAGGGCGAGTTCGGTGTGACTATCCTCTGTCTTGCACCACCCGACAGTTCTCTTCGCTGCATCACCACGTTTGCAGCAGGCATCCTCTACACTTACTATTCCCCATCAACGCATTTGATGTTTATAAAATTAATCGTAAAACAAATTACCACAATCAATATCGACTGTCAAGCACTTTATTTTCTCCAATTTATTTATTTTCTCCAATTTATTTACAAATATAACATATTCATTCAATACTTTTCTTAGATGCTAGCAAGTACAATTTAAATTTTCTTTCTTCCATTCATTTTTCAATATAGAGAATACTCTCCTCCCCTCAAAATGATCCTTTCTCCAAAAAAAGTCACGAAACACTCCTTCATAAGTAAGTCCACACTTTTCAATAACTCTACGTGATGCCTCATTTTCCGTACGACAATCAATCTCAATTCGATTGAAATTTATCTTGTCAAATCCAAATGCAATGACCGCCTTTGTCATCTCTGTTGCATATCCTTTACCTTGAAATGCCGGTCCGATAACATACTCGATCTCACCATGCTGATTTTCAGTATCTACGGAAAAATATGCAATTTGTCCAATACACTCCTTAGATTTTTTTTCAATCACAGCCCACCTATAATAATCATCTCTTGAATACGAAACAACATACTTTTTATCAAATAATTCTCTTACTGCTTCAGGAGTTTCATAGCTTGGCTCGCCATAATCACACTGTGTCTGCTCATCAGCAATCCAGTTCCGAAGCATAGAATCTATATCTGAATATTCAAATCGTCGAAGAATCAATCGTTCGGTTTCAATTGTTTTTGTTCCTAAATGTGTAAGCATTTTTCATATCCTTATCATATTTAATCTCTTGTGCATTTAACTGGAATATAGTAAAAAACATTCAAAAAATAAGGGCATACATCTTATACAGATCATGCTGGGGAGATGCCTTTATCCCCTTACTCTTTGCTATTTCTTTCATCGCCTGATACATCTTATCCCCGGTCATATGCTATTCCTTTCGATCTAATTGCAGTTCCTTAGAAGAGTCGGATATCTTATCATCATCATTTGGACAAAGCTCAACTGATATTTCTTTCACGACTCCGCCGTCATTTATCTTAATCTTACCGAACATACTGTAATCATACTGAAATTCACTTTTCTTAAAAGTGCCGAAATCTATTTTTGAACTGTCAGAAGAGACAGTCTTCGCCTCGACTGGCACCCATCTCGGAGTTCCGCATTCCGTACAGAATTTATGACTGTCAGCCATCTTGTTTCCGCAATTAG
>JAFWSY010000033.1 GCA_017519155.1 Eubacterium sp. | reverse complement strand
AGGAATGAGATACTTAAGTATCTAAGTATAAATAGAACCGTCGGACAGACGGGGATAGCTCGTGTATGCTGTAATCATTAGATTACTCGAACGAGAAGCCCCCACTTCTTAGCGAAGCGAAAGTGGTGGGAGTATGTCACACTATCCGTGCTGACTTCATATTAGTATAGGCTTAATATGAGCCATATGCAGCTATTGCATCGTCTATAGTCATCTCGCCTTTTCCAACCTTGTATACTGCCTGTCTTAACTGTGTTACAGCATCGTCTGTCAGTCCAATCTCTTCCGGAGAAAGAATCTGTGATTCCGAAATCTCTCCAAAGGCAGCATACATGTTATTAAAGGACAGATCCTTTGTTGGAGACATAAGCCCCTTATTCTGTGCCATCTCATTTAGTTCCTCTGATGTAATAAGAAAACGCATAAACTCGTTGGACACATCTAGATTTGAGCCTTCCTTATTAACTGAGAACTGAAGATTAGACATATCGAGGAAGGTAGCTCCTTCATTTGACATAGGTATAGGCACAAATGTGTACTTAAAAGGATTTGCACTAAAGGTCTCTGAACGACTTTCCCTCTTCTTAGTTCCGGATACTGTATCTCCGGAGCAAGCCATCATTGGTACATCGCCTTCAAAGAAACGAAGTATCACTGCATCGTAATTATCTTCTATCTTATCACAGTCATCAATATTAACACGTGTATCTTCCATAAACTCTGTTATCTTCTCAAGTGATGGACGAATATATTCACCAGCAGAAGCATCGAGAGAATTGAGTTTCTCTACAGCTTCTTTGTCCTCTGCAACTGTACCACAGAAGAAAGGATAGATGGCTAAAGTAAAAACAGAAGTCGTCTCTTCCTTTGAGAAGCCCATCAGAGGATTATCATATCCTTTATCACGCAGAGTATCACACACTTTTATCAGCTCATCATAAGTTGTAGGAACACTGAGTCCTTCCTTTTCGAAGATACTCTGATTCACTAACATTCCATAGGTATTTGAAAAAACAGGTACCATCGGAAGCGTACCATCATCTGTATTAAGCAGGATATTACTTCGGATAGCGTTGATATCCAATCCCAGAGCAGGATCCGCCAGATTCTCTGCATAATCGATGGATGCTTTATATTGATCACGACCATACATCCAGGAGTAATTTACGTAAATGTCCGGAGCATCATTTCCACCTAATACTGTACCTATCATGTTATTATAATCATCAACCTTGGTATATACCAGTTCGACATCGGGATAGTACTTATTGAAGCGGTCAAACTCTGCCTCCAGCGCCTCGAAGTTATCGTAGCCACCGGCGATTTTAATATTGCACTTGACCGAAGTATCCAGCGATGGCTTGAAGCCTTCCCGGGCAGTCTCTTCCTTCTTCTCAGCACCACATGCAGACATGCCGAGAATCAACATGATTGATAAAAAGACACACATTACTTTTTTCATAATATTCATCTTCCCTCCTTGATTCTCCGTATTTCTTTGATGACTAACTTAACATCTATAGGTTTCGCTATATGACCATTCATTCCGGCATCCATACATTCCATAATATTTTCGGAAAATGCATCTGCTGTCATCGCAATGATTGGTATAGAGGATGCCCACTTGTTCTCCAGCTTTCTGATTGCTCTCGTAGCATCAAGTCCATTCATTTCAGGCATCTGTATATCCATAAAGATAAGTGTGAAGCTCTCCTCTTCGGCTTCTCTTATCATATCAACACAGACCTTACCATTTTCTGCTCTCTCACTGGTTATTCCAAACATAGATAGCATCGCAGAGATTATCTCCCAGTTGATATCATTATCTTCTGCCACAAGAATCCTAAGTCCCTGTAGATCCGAATAATCATCCTCAGGCTCCATAGAACTCGAGCCTTCTCCGATAAGATTGCTAATTTTGTCATAAAGTGTAGATCTGAAAAGAGGTTTAGTGATAAATCCATTTGCCCCCACAGCCTTGGCCTTATCCTCTATATCCGACCAGTCATACGAGGATGTGAGTATAATTGGAATATTTGTTTTAATATCCGACCTAATCCTGCTAATAGTTTCAAGACCGTCTATTTCAGGCATTTTCCAATCAACCATAATAAGACTATAATCCTTACCGGATAGATGCTTATGCTCGATCATTCCAAGAGCTTCGATACCACTATGTGCCTGTTCAACCGAAGCACCAAGAGACTCCAAAGTTTCAGTGGCAGTAAGAAGCATAGTCTCATCGTCATCGACAATCAAAACATCTATAGGTTCAAGCTCCATATCCTCTCTCTGTCTGTCAGCTATAGGTATATCAAGTGCGACAGTGAAGGTAGTCCCCTTCCCCTGCTCGCTCTGACAATCAATAGTTCCACCAAGTAGTTCAACCATCTGCTTTGTTATAGCCAGGCCAAGACCTGTTCCCTGAATACTGTTAACACGACTATCGACCTGTCTTGAAAATGGTGTATACATGTTCTGCATGAACTCATGGCTCATACCAATACCCGTATCTTCTACAACATAGGTCAGCCGTATGCATCCAGGTATCGTACTTTCTTCTTCACGAAGATTAACGCCTACACGTCCGCCAGGTTCCGTGTACTTGATGGCATTTGAAAGAATATTTATAAATATCTGATTCAGTCGCAGCTGATCCGTATATATATATTCCTTCTCCATCTGATTTATATGGAAACTGAAATCTATATTCTTCTCCTTGATCATCGGCTGTGAAATATTTACAAGATTCTCGACTGTTTCAACTATGGAAAATGTCAGCGGGTTCAACTTCAGATTTCCGCTTTCTACCTTAGATATATCGAGTATATCGTTGATAAGCGTCAGCAAATGATTACTTGCGAGTCCAATCTTTCTAAGACTCTCCTTGGTTGACTCCTCATCTCCAGTATTTTTCTCAGCTATAGATGTAAGACCTATAATAGCATTCATTGGAGTTCGGATATCGT
>JAFWSY010000032.1 GCA_017519155.1 Eubacterium sp. | reverse complement strand
GGTCTCTTCCGTGTTCAGATGTTCCGTCAGGATGATGATCATACCTTCCTTACAGAGGACATGATCGAGGACGAGATCGGTGATATCATGGATATTGCAAAGCATATCTATGAGACATTTGGACTTACATATGCAGCTGAGCTCTCAACAAGACCTGAAGATTTCATGGGTTCACCTGAGCTTTGGGATGCAGCTGAAGCTTCTCTTAAGCGTATCCTTGACAAGAAGTACGGTGAAGGAAATTATGAGATAAATGAAGGCGACGGTGCATTCTACGGACCAAAGATCGACCTTAAGATGAAGGACTGCCTCGGACGTGAGTGGCAGATGGGTACCATCCAGCTTGACTTCCAGCTCCCTCTTAACTTTGATCTTAAGTATGTTGCAGCTGACGGATCTCAGAAGAGACCTGTTATGATCCACAGAGCTATATTTGGTTCATTTGAAAGATTCATCGGTATCCTTATCGAGAACTTCAAGGGAGCATTTCCATTCTGGCTTTCACCATATCAGGTTGGTATCGTTCCTATCAGAGAAGAGCATAATGAATATGCTAAGAAGGTTGAGAAGGCGCTCCGTGCAGCAGGCATCCGTGTTGAGGCTGACTACTCAGATGAGAACATGAAGAATAAGATCAAGGGCTTCAAGAAGTATAAGGAGCCATATATCCTTGTTCTTGGTGATAAGGAAGCTGAAGAAGGTACAGTTTCTATAAATATCAGAGGAAATAAGCAGGCAAACGGTATCCCTCTTGAGAAGTTTGTTGAGGAATGTAAGAGACTTAACAGCGAGCATACACTTACTCTTACAGAAGAGTTTTAATCAGGGGTTTTCACTGAGAAAGGGTTATGAATGGGATTTGAGCTGAAAAGCAGCCCGGATACAAATGTTGAGGAGCTCGTCAAAGCAGCCGGCGGAAATTATTATTTTGATAATGACGGACCGAATGATTATGGCGAAATCCTCAGGTTGTATCAGTCGGCAAAACAGGTAAGGACAGAGTATGAGCTGCAGTATTCAAATACTTTTATCAGGGAGAAAGAGCTTGAAAGTAATATCAGACACGCCATTTGTTATCTGGGCGCATATTTCAGTCTGTTTATCCTTGATATTATAGTCAAAGCCATTTTTAACAGTATTTCAGGATTTAGAAATACTTTTAAAGGAATACTTGCAACAATGCATTTCGGACTGCTGTTAGCGATCGCAATAGGTGCAGTTCTTGTTGCCCTTCCGTTTACACTTAATCTGCTGAAGCAGATATATCTTTATAGAATGCTTACTAATCCGTCCCAGAGTCTGGATGACGACAGAGCAAAATTTAAGGTTGTAACTCTTCAGAATGAGCGGGCCTTTCTTCAGCAGAGGATGGATGAATATAACAGGCTTTTCGGACAGCTGGAAATACTTGATAAAAATTGCAAGGGAGTATTCTACAGCTATGAGAATAAGCAGAAGGCAGATGAACTGATGGCGTGTTTTACACCGAAGGATATTGCTGATATGCACAGCTTTGTAAATTCCATAGAATTCAGGGCAAAGTCTGTTGCGGGCAAAGAGTCGATAAGTGCATGGTGGATAGTGGTTGGGGCTATGGTACCGCTTATCTGGGCTCTCTTTGCAATTGCACAGGGTATGGCTTCTGGACAGACATATATACGTTAAATATATACAGTAAATGAGGATGAAAAAATGGATGGATTTATTGATGCAGTAACACGAATAAATGCTGAGATAAATGATGCTGTCTGGGGATGGCCGGCACTTATACTTCTTGCATTTGTCGGAATTCTTATGACGGTACTCACAAAATTTTTCCAGATAACACATATCGGTTACTGGATGAAGCATACGATAGGTGCTATCTTCGGAGATAAGCATGTTACATCTCATACAAATGATAAGACTATATCACAGTTTCAGTCGCTTTGTACTGCACTTGCAGCTACCGTTGGAACAGGAAATATAGTAGGTGTTGCCGGTGCTATCGCAGTCGGCGGTCCCGGAGCGGTTTTCTGGATGTGGGTCATTGCAATATTTGGAATGATGACTAATTATTCCGAGAACGTACTCGGTATTCTTTACAGAAGGAAAAATGCTGACGGAGAATGGTGCGGCGGCGCTATGTATTATCTCCGTGACGGTCTTGGAAGAAAGAAGCATTGTAAAAAGATCGGTGCGATACTTGCGGTACTCTTCTCATGCTTCTGCCTTCTTGCTTCATTTGGTATCGGAAACATGAGCCAGGTAAATTCTATGGTTTCAAATGTACATCATGCATTTAAGATACCGAATATTGCAGTAGGAATATTCCTCTTCTTTGCCGTAGGACTTGTAGTTGTCGGAGGACTTAAGAGAATAGCTTCATTTACGGAAAAGCTTGTTCCTACAATGGTTATACTCTATCTTCTGGGAACATTTATCATTATTGGTATGAATATCACAAATGTACCGGATGTTTTCGTATCAATATTTAAGGGAGCATTTAACCTTAAGAGTGCAGCAGGCGGAACTGTTGGTTCAGGTATTGCACTTGCTATGAAGATGGGTATGAAGCGAGGCGTTTTCTCAAATGAAGCAGGTCTCGGTTCATCAGTAATGGTTCACTCAAGTTCAAATGTTAAAGAGCCTGTAAGACAGGGAATGTGGGGTATCTTTGAGGTATTTGCTGATACTATCATTGTATGTACACTTACCGCTATCACAATACTCAGCAGCGGTGCTGTAAACCTTCAGACAGGACTTCTTACAGAAAAGGGTGAAGAGGTTGGTTCAAGCAACCTTATGAGCTATGCCTTCGAACAGCATTTCGGAAGAGTTGGTTCGATGTTCATCGCAATCGCCATCCTTCTCTTCGCATATTCGACAGTTCTTGGCTGGAGCCATTACGGAACCAAGGCTTTTGAGTATCTTTTTGGAACAAATAAGATCATTATCTACAGAGTGATATTTGTTATCATGGTACTTGCCGGTTCAGTGCTTGAAGCACAGCTGGCATGGGATATCTCCGACACATTTAACGGACTTATGATGCTTCCTAACCTTATCGGCGTACTCGTACTGTCGCCTCAGGTTATGGAATGTACGAAGAACTACGTAGACAGAAAAATGCGTCATAAGGAAGGCATCAAGCCGTTCCTCTCAAAATTTGAGGATCTTGAGGAGACTCAGCAGGAGCTGCCGGATGAGGATTAACGGTATCTGAAATGATATCAGAATTATATCAGATTGTATTATAAGTATAATTATAAAGCCACGCAGATTGTCGGTATTTCATGCTTTACAGGGATATGTCGAAAATCTGTGTGGTTTGTTTTATACTTTGTAAAAGGTAGGGCCTCTCTGAGACAGGCTTTCTTATGTGGCATGGGAGGCACTTAGTAATATTACATTGAAAAAACCCTTATAAAATGATATATTTTATAGTGGTAGACAAGGTTCTAAGAGATGTGAGGATAAATAAATGGAAGAGCACAAGCTTAAAGAAGAAGTAAAACAGATTGTTGATGATATTCTTCATGATTATGAAGGCAATCGTGATATAGATAAGAGAATT
This sequence comes from Eubacterium sp., assembly GCA_017519155.1. Lineage (GTDB taxonomy): Bacteria > Bacillota > Clostridia > Lachnospirales > Lachnospiraceae > Eubacterium_Q. The sequence goes on along the minus strand of JAFWSY010000032.1, from coordinate 480 downwards.
GTTGATAGTCAGCCGGATAAGGATGCGGTTGTTGATATTCTTAACAAGTTGATGCACATCATTTTTCCGGGATATTTCAGAAGCAAGGTTTATAAAAGCTATAATGACGATTACAGATTATCCGTTTTGATTGAGGATGTAATATACAATCTGAGAAAGCAGATCAAGATCGCGCTGCTGCACAGGCTTGATAATGTGGAGGGAAATGAAAAATACAGCTATGAGGAGCTCAGCAATAAAGCCGAGGAACTGACTCTCAGCTTCTTCAGAAAGATCCCTAAGATCAGAGAATATGCTGATACGGATGTTCAGGCTACATTTGACGGTGATCCGGCTGCATTTGATAAAGAAGAGATCGTATTATCATATCCGGGTCTGCGTGCGACCATCATCAATCGTATCGCACATGAGCTGTATCTGCTGGATGTTCCGCTCATTCCGAGGATTATGACTGAATACGCACACAGCCGTACCGGTATT
>JAFWSY010000031.1 GCA_017519155.1 Eubacterium sp. | reverse complement strand
TTATATAAATACACAGTCCCTAATCTATATTTTGTAATAATTATTTGTATCGTTATCGGCTATTTAATCAGATATACGATGCCGTCTCTATATGATCAGTTGCTGCTTATACCTTATATGGTAGTGGTTAGGCATCAGTTCTGGAGACTCTTTACATGGATACTTACCATTCCATATGAATTAGGTTTACTCTCGATGTTGTTTCTTCCCATTACTTTATTCTTTTATTATTCGCTGGGAAGAGGACTGGAAAATTACTGGGGAAGATTCATGTATAACCTCTATATATTTGGAGGCATGCTTCTGACAGATATCCTGGTTGTATTGGGCGGTATATATTACTATATTCTTAGCCCTGCAGCTGCAACACATATAGCTGATTTCCAGAGTAAGAATTACGGAGATTCAGTTTATGCCGCATTAAATGTAACGCATTTTATGCTTATCAGCATTTTCCTTGCTTTTACAGTTGTAGGCGGAGATCATATGATTTATCTATACTTCGTTATACCGGTAAAGATGAAATGGCTTGGATATTTGGATCTGCTTTTACTTCTTTATTACTTCCTGACAGGCGGTCTGTTCACAAAGCTCATCGTTGTAGGTTCTGTGGCAAATTACTTTATCTATGCTTATATCAACAAGAGTAAAACCGCACCGACCTTGAAGGACAGAAAACGAAAACATGATTTTGTAAAAGCAACACAGAAGGGCTATAAGGCCCAGAGAAAACGTGACAAAAGTTCAGCAGTAATTCAGTTCCCGGGAGGTTCAATCATTCCACCGGGTTCAGGTAATCCGCAAGGAATCACCATTCACAAATGTGCAGTCTGCGGTCGTACCGAAGTCACCAATCCAGAGATGGAATTCAGATTCTGCTCCAAATGTAACGGAAACTACGAATACTGTTCAGAACACCTTTACACCCACGAGCACGTACAATAAAAAAACGTGACAGTTGAACTTTTTTTCAAAGTGTCACCTTTTGAAAAAGATGACAGAATATTATCAGGTGAAAAATTGTCATCTTTTGAAAAAAATATATAGAAAGATTATCGAAAATGAAAAAAATAGCTAAAATATTATTAACAGATATAAATGCAGACAGAAATCGTGAGGAGGCCCTTGGCAAATACCAGCAGCTGCTTGCTTCGGCTTTCTGTAACTATGCAACCATCAAGCTATCCCTGAATCTCTTTACCATGTATGAGATGTCTGAGGAGATAAGCCTTGAAAGAAGAGATGAGATAGAGGGCTATATCGATACTATTGATGCGGCTATCAGAAGTATCTATATAGATTCCGATACTGAAGCATATGCCGCTGAGCTTGAGGAAATCACAGCGGTTCGTGATGCAATTACAAAGAAGATGAAGATTCTCACCGCATTTACGGATGCATTTGAGATCTATGAATATATAATTAACAGACGTGAGCCTGATGTTCTGGGAAATGTAGACGACACCATTGATGTGTCGGCGCTGGCTCGTTCCATGTACGAGTTCGTATTTTCTGAAAATGACAAGATGCTTGTTAATACACGTATCCAGGAATTTATCGCTCAGCTTCCTGTTCGTATGACAAAGCAGCGTTTCACAGATATTATCAGTAATTCTCTGGCTATCTATAGAGGCGGAGAGAAGAAGTCTGTGGATCAGTTCGTTCAGACCATAAGAGACGCAGCTCTCATGGATATTCCTGAAGGTTTTGATAGTGAGTATCCGAGACTCAGTGAGATATATAAGGCATTTAAAGAGGCTGATTATAAGAATCTCGAGAAGAAGGATTACGATAGCCTTAACGATATGCTGGTTGAAGGAACTGATATCATCCAGTCAGCAGTTACAGATTATCTGATGCTTACTGAAATAATCAACGATGTTCTGATCATTCTTAATACTGATAAGCTTGCAGATAAAAGTTATATATCCTGTGGAAAGGACCTTTCAATCATTAGTCCTGATGCAGGTTTTGATATAAAAGGTCTTAAGAAATACGATATATCAGCTCTTATTCTTGCAGAGTTGGTTAAGTCTGATGACATTTACGAGGCATCAAAGCGTTTTGATGAGTATTTCGTAGAACTTGAAGGTGCCCAGGAGGATGCTTACGAGGAACTTGTAAGTATCGAGGCAAATCTTGATGATTTATATGGCACTTATTATGAAATGTATGATAACCCAGAGCTTAAGAGTGCATTTGACGCACTTACAAAGGCTGATCTATTGACATCATCCAGTCTTTTCATGGATATCGAAAGCAAAGATTCCGAAGATGCTTCAATGATTTCGGTTGTATCTGACGAGGCAGATGATGTTTATATACTCGAAGTTAAACAGTCCCTTGAAGAGGATATAGATTCCCTTTTCGCTGATATAACAAAGCTTGAGAAGAGAAGTATCATGGCTAAAGTGCTTTCACTTATGCCTGTATTCTTTAACTCACAGCAGGAGATTCTTGAATACTTCGAATATGCTTTAAATAGCTGCTCAGACAAAGCAGAGCTGACAGCCTTCAGAGATATTGCTTCTGATCTGATGATGGGCTGATACAATTAGGTTTACATAATATCGTGACAGTTTGAACAAAAGTTCAAGTGTCACATTCGGGGGAAATGAATGAAGTTTGTGGTCGCAAAAAATGTATATACTTCTGACATCTCGGAGAAGGCATTTTCCAAGATGCTGAGACGTATAGCTTTTAAAAAGCCTGTTAACGGGCTTTTTGTTGTGACTGAACCTCTGTATGAAGCCGGAATAATGGAGATATATAATTATAACGAACTACTTCAGCCTTTCTACCGAAAGAAGAAAAATGAGATAAATATATATGCTGTGACTAACAGCCGGGACAATGCCAAGAAGCTTGTCTGTGATATAATAGATGACGCCTATAGAGAACTGGGCGGACCTGATATAAAGGGACTTTTCGCTAAAAGCTCGTAATTAAGATATGG
>JAFWSY010000030.1 GCA_017519155.1 Eubacterium sp. | reverse complement strand
CCTTAAGGAATGTATAAGCCATACCACCACCGATGATAAGTGTATCACACTTCTCAAGGAGGTTAGAGATAACATTAAGCTTATCAGCAACCTTAGCACCACCAAGGATAGCTACGAAAGGTCTTACAGGATTCTCTACTGCATTTCCGAGGAAGTCGATTTCCTTCTGCATAAGGTAACCAACAACTGCAGTATCAACGAACTGTGTAACACCAACATTTGAGCAGTGAGCTCTGTGAGCTGTACCAAATGCATCATTTACAAAAACATCGCAGATAGAAGCAAGATCCTTAGAGAATGCTTCACCATTCTTTGTCTCTTCTGCTCTGAAACGTGTATTCTCAAGAAGGATAACTTCGCCGTCCTTCATAGCATTTACAGCTTCAACAACGTTTGGTCCTACAACTTCTGGATTTGCAACAAATTTAACTTCCTGTCCAAGAAGCTCAGAAAGACGTACTGCAACAGGTGCAAGTGTCTTTGTCTGCTTATCCTCTTCTGTCTTAACCTTTCCAAGGTGTGAGCAGAGGATGATCTTACCGCCGTCAGCGATAAGCTTCTTGATAGTAGGAAGTGCAGCTACAAGTCTGTTCTCGTCAGTAATGACACCGTTCTTAAGAGGAACATTAAAATCGCATCTAACAAGGACTCTCTGGCCCTTAACGTTAATATCATCAACAGATTTCTTATTAAGTGACATTTCTATGTCTCCTTTGAAATAGTTGTAAAACGATTATAAATATAATCGATAATCATTAGTTTATATAACAGGAACCAAACTCCCGATTATATAAAAAATCGGGTCCGGTCATATACGAGGCCGGACCCGAATAAGGTCTACGGAGTCAGATACTATCTGACATAGTCCAATGACCGCTATCTATCAAACCACAATTAGTTTAACTCAGCGAAATACTTGATTGTTCTAACCATCTGGCTTGTGTATGAGTTCTCGTTATCATACCATGAAACAACCTGTACCTCGAAAAGGTCATCAGCAATCTTAGAAACCATTGTCTGTGTAGCATCAAAGAGTGAACCAAATCTCATACCGATAACATCTGAAGAAACGATTGGATCCTCGTTGTAACCAAATGACTCTGAAGCAGCAGCCTTCATTGCAGCGTTGATGCCGTCAACTGTTACGTCAGCAGCCTTAACTACAGCTGTAAGAATTGTTGTAGATCCTGTTGGAACTGGTACTCTCTGTGCAGATCCGATAAGCTTTCCGTTAAGCTCTGGGATTACAAGACCGATAGCCTTTGCAGCACCTGTAGAGTTAGGAACGATGTTTGCAGCACCTGCACGAGCTCTTCTAAGGTCACCCTTTCTGTGTGGTCCGTCAAGGATCATCTGGTCACCTGTGTATGCATGAATTGTGCTCATGATACCGCTCTGGATTGGTGCATAATCGTTAAGTGCCTTTGCCATAGGTGCAAGGCAGTTAGTTGTACATGAAGCAGCAGAAATGATCTGATCATCTGCTGTAAGTGTATTCTCATTTACTGAGTAAACGATTGTCTTAAGGTCATTTCCTGCTGGTGCAGAGATAACAACCTTCTTAGCGCCTGCATTGATATGAGCCTGAGACTTATCCTTTGAGCAGTAGAAACCTGTACACTCAAGAACAACGTCAACATTAAGCTCTCCCCATGGGCAGTTGTTTGCATCTGCTTCCTTGTAGATCTTTAATGTCTTTCCGTCAACTGTGATCGTATTAGCTTCGTCATCTGCTGTTACTGTATGAAGATTCTGACCTATAACACCAGCGTAACCGCCCTGTGCTGTATCGTACTTAAGAAGATGAGCGAGCATAGAAGGCTTTGTAAGATCGTTGATTGCAACTACCTCATATCCCTCTGCATCAAACATCTGTCTGAAAGCAAGACGTCCTATACGACCAAATCCATTGATTGCTACTTTTACTGCCATGTTTTTAAATCCTCCTAGATTTATAATTATTATACTGCAAAATTGTGCAGTAGTTACTCGTGAAAAACTCACAGAAATATAATAACCGCTAAGTAGTTAAATTTCAAGAGCAAAATCAGCCAAATTTCCGAAGTGAAATCATCCTATTTTTTCAAATCTGTACATCTGCTGAATATCAGGATATTTTTCGTGATCAACCTCACTTACAAACATATCATAAGGTCTGCAGTAAAGCTGAAAATCATCATACAGTGCCTGATATATCATCATCTTCTCCCTGGTCTCGGAATGGATCGCAACTCCGATTATCTGATACAGATATCTGTTTGCTGCATAATCCTCATCCGAAAGAGTTTCGCGTTTGAAATGCTGAACCTTATCTCCCGGATTAAATATCCTGTCCGGATCAAGCTCTTCGGAGAAATCGTAGTCATCATCATCAAACTCATCCGGTTCTCCATAAGCATCCGGTTCATAGTATTCCTCTGTCTCATCAAAATCCTGCCCGACTGTATCCTCCTCTTCCTTAGCCGGAGTATCCTCTTCGGCCACCTCCTCCTGTGGTGCTTCCACAACAGGCTGTGCTGCGATAAGCTTTCGACCCTCAGCTGTCAGAGGGAAAAGCCTCTCATAAAAAACAGAATAGTTTGTCGTCTCATAGTCCCTGCAGAAAATTGCAAATTCTATGATATCAAAGCATTTGATGAATTCTTCCGCTGCCACCCTGTAGGCATCTGCAACGACCACCGGTGAATTCTGAAAAGCCCCGCATCCGAAAGCACCGAGTACAAGTATCTTAACTCCGTTTGCAGCAGCTACGCACATGATATGCCTTGCCCTCTTCAGATGTATCTGATAGAGTTCCTCATCACTGACTGCAATCGTCCCGGGCATCTCCGGATTGTATTTGCTGTAAATATTATTATTAAGGTTCGGTGCGGCACAGCTGATAACATCAACCGTACACCACTTATTCTTCGGAAGCCTTTCCGGATTATCATTATCAGATTTGCAGATGATAACCTCAGGTGAATAGATGCACGCATCCGTATGTCTTATATCCGACATGGCTCTGTTCTGATTATAGAAAGAATCCCAAAGCCATCCCTGATCAAGGGTCGGATAAAGATTTGAGCATCTGCACAGAGCCTCTTCCTGAGCAGATGAACCATTCTTCACTCCTCCACCCGGCTGAACAGCCGATGCGAAGTTAAGGACTGCAACTTTCTTGCTCGGATATTCCGCCACAAGTGAACTCGCCGCTTCAAAGCTTCTTTTCCTGGTTATCCTTATTTCTGCGTCTTCTTTGTCATTTTCAGGCATCGGTACAAACGGATATTCATCAGCCCCGTAGAGTCTGGTCTTCTCCATACTGCTTCTGGTCTCTGCAAGAAGAGTCTTGTCCTGAGAATAGAATTCGACCGTATCCCTGAAAATTGCTGCGTTAATACTCCTCTGATCCATAAAACACCTTATGCAAACATTTTCTTCTTAAGATACATCAGACATTCGCTGATACCGTCAAGAGCAACCTCAAGCTTCATGGCACGAAATGCAGGGTGCATCTTTCCGTCAGGATAAAACTCGCCATTAAGCATAACAAGCGCTCCTATTGATGATCCCTCCTCGTCCTGATTGAGTCTCGCAAGTTCATATCCAAACTTGACGATTGTACTGTACAACTCAGGAAACTCAACAAAGGCCTGTTCATTTCTCTGAATGATGCTGTAATAATACTTAAGTCCCT
>JAFWSY010000029.1 GCA_017519155.1 Eubacterium sp. | reverse complement strand
TGAAGCTGTCCCTTATCAAAGGAAACAGTTGAAAACTCATTTGAAATAATAGGCAGCAGCAGGGCACCTACACCAATACCCATTGCAAGACCGATAGGTATACCGATTGCTGATATGAAACTGGCACGTCTCAAAACCATTTTTCTAAGCTGCTTACCTGTGGTTCCGATTGTTTTCAGAAGTCCATACTCCTGCATATCGGAAATGATATTAAGATAGAAAATGTTGTATATAATAAGATAACCTGCTGCGAAGAAGGTAAGAATCAATATACTGCAAATTATTACCATACTGGGATCGATGCTGCTGCCGGCATATGCCCAATTAACTCCGTACTCTACATCATCTCTAAGTCCTGTTCTTTCAATCAGAGCGATTGTTTTCTTTTCTATATTAAAGGAATTACTGAAGTTAAAGTCCGCAGAAATCCATCCGGCATAATCATTATGTTCATATTCAGATACGGGCTTTTGCTTTGTAGGCGCATACTTTTCCTGAAAGGCTTTTGATACAAGCCCCTGCTGCGCCATAGAAATCGGATCTCCTCTGTAGTATCCGGAGAGAACAAAATCATATGTATTCGTTTCATCGCCTATAGACATATCTATGGAGAGTTTAGAACCAATTTCTTCCGGAACTCCAAGAGCCTGTAATGTAAGGTTGCTCAGGACAATTTCATTTTCTGCCTCCGGCATCTTTCCCACTTCCGGATAACAGAAACAGCCTTTAGCATTCTCCGGTTCAAAGTAATTAAACTCTGTACGGGTCTTTACAAGTCTCTCATCATCAGATGCACCAACTATGATTCGATAGCTTAAATCCTTAATCTCCGGATCATCCTTGAACTGGTCATATTCTGACTGACAAAGATATTTGAATCCCGAATGTGAGGTTCCGCCTACCTGCCTCATGGTTGATAACTGAATCTCTTTCATCATGCTTCCACCAACTGTGAAGAGTGATGAAAAAAGAAGTGTTGTAAGTATTACGGATGCAATAAGCACCAGATATTTCTTTATATTTACTTTTATGCCGCTGAAGGCCAAGTTATTGATTGCTTTTTTATTGTTTACTCTGTTCATTGTTCCTGTTCTATCCTTTTGTGTTTATTAATTCCACCTCATCCGGCTTATTCATGGGGAAGGCTAGACGATATGTCCGTCTTCTATACGGATGGTTCTGTCAGCCAGCTGAGCTATCTCATCATTATGAGTTATCATAACTATTGTCTGATTAAACTTCTTTCCTGTGGTTTTGAGAAGTCCCAGCACATCCTGACTTGTTTTACTGTCCAGATTACCGGTTGGCTCATCAGCAAGTATAATTGCAGGCTTCGATGCAAGTGCTCTGGCTATTGCAACTCTCTGCTGCTGTCCTCCGGAAAGCTTTGAAGGAAGAACCTTAAGCTTTGACTTAAGACCAAGTGTTTCGATTACATTTTCCACAAATTCCTTATCAACTTTTTTGCCATCCAGCTGAATAGGAAGGATTATATTATCATAAACGGTAATTGACGGAACCAGATTGAAGCTCTGGAAGATAAATCCTATCTTTCTTCTTCTGAATATGCAGAGCTCATCTCCCTTAAGCTTCGATATATCCTTATCATCTATTATTACATTTCCCGAGGTTGGTGTATCAAGACCTCCCAGCATATGAAGCAGGGTTGATTTACCGCTTCCGCTGGTTCCTATGATACTTACGAACTCTCCTCTTTCCACATTTAAGGATACTCCGTCAAGTGCCTTAACCAGTGTATCTCCTTCACCGTAGTGTTTTTTCAAATCATTAGCTATTAAAATACTCATATCTTTCCTCCATGTTTTTCTATATATAAATTGATTAATTCAATTGGATATCTTTATCCTGAAAATAGAATAACACAAGACTCTTACCAGATTATTTCTGAAATCTTTCACTTATGAAAGAATTAAAAAAAGTCAAAAGAAAGCTTTCTTTTGACTCTTATCTCCTCAGGTAGATGATCAGTTCTCCGCCTTTACGTTTATTATTTGGAACAACCTTAATGTATCCGTCTTCCTTGGCAATAATCTCTCTTGTGAGATAAAGACCTATACCGACGCCTTCCTCCTGCTGAACCTCACTGCCCCTGTAGAATCTGCCGAATATCTTTGCCATATCCTCTTCACTGATTCCGGGACCATTATCAACAACATGAATAGCCTGGTACATATCAAACTGTTCGGTAAAAACTTCTATTTTTCCGCCCTCAGGACTGTACTTTACTGCATTATCCAGTACATTTATCAAAGCTTCATTTGTCCATTTCAGATCAAAAGAAGCTTTAAGTGAACTGTCTTTCTTATGTTCTATACTGATATTCTTCAGTTTAGCCTTGGATTCAACAGCAGAAACAGAAGTTGCAATCAATTTATCAATCTCTTCTTCCTTCGGAACGACTGCAAGGGTTCCATTCTCCAGTCTAGATAACTTTGTAAGGGAATCTATGAGAAATTCAAGTCTTACATTCTGCCTGTCTATCATTGAAGCATAGCTGCTTATTTTCTCTATGGAAGCTCCATCACCTCGGGATGCCTCTTCTTTAAGCAGCTCCGTATACATCTTGATATTCGTCATGGGAGTTTTGGTCTGGTGTGATATATCAGAGATAAATTCCTCCAGACGATGTCTTTCTGCTTCCAGATTCTTATTTGAAAGCACTGAGCTGCCCAGGAATTCCTTCCATCTGGATTCCAGTCGTGACAACTTGGTCTCATCATAATTGCTTTCGACAAATGTACCCTCTATCGCAGCATCCAGCATCTCTTCCATTCTGGCTATGGTTTTATTTTCAAACATATCTTTCTTTACTACCTTCCTTCATAGAAGATTATCTAATCTATTTAGTCAAATCTATAGCCCTGGCCATATACGGTACTGATATGCTTATTATCTGTTCCGTCATCTATCTTGCTTCTCAGACGATTAATAGTAACCGAGAGCGCATTTTCATCTACAAAATCGCCGTCATTTCCCTAGAGTCTGTCCATCAGAAGATTTCTTGTGAGAACTCTTCCTTTATTATCCAGGAATACTTTTAAAAGCCTCTGCTCATTTACACTTAAGACTATCTCTTCATTACCCTTCATGAAAATAAGCTTATCAAAATCAAATGTCATATCATCCAGTTCATATATAAGAGAGTTTTCTCCAGATGCTCCACCGGAAGCTTCCTTTGTTATCTCACTTCTTCTTATAAGGGATGCAACTCTGGCACGAAGAACCGCAAGACTGAAGGGTTTCGTAAGAAAATCGTCTGCTCCCAGAGTCAGTCCGGTCACCTCATCCATTTCCAGATCATTTGCGGTCAGGATAAGGATTGGAACATTGCTTCTGTCCCGGACAAACTTAAGGTAATCATATCCACTTCCATCAGGAAGATTCAGATCAAGTATTATAAGACTTAAGGAATTTCCATAATTCAGAAAACCTGTTTTTGCATCCTGAATAGTATATTCCTTATAAAAATCATTGCCGTCACTTAGGGTTATTGCCACACCCTCACTGAGGGAACGGTCATCCTCAACTATCTGTATATTCATTTCATACTCCAATAACTAGTGTTAAATATTAATTTTTACTGATCTTCAGTGGAATACTGCATCCATGCTTTCCACAGTATCTCTGATATGGAGGAAAATGCGTTCCTTCCCTCTTCAGGCATATCATCTGAAGTTATCCTGAAATCTTTACCGTTATGGCTGAATTTGATTACGTAAAACTTACCTGTGATACCCTGGCCATCCTTCCAGTTCTCCATATCGTAACCTCTGACTATGCCCATGCAGTCATCTATGGTATCCTCCGGAACAAGGCAGGCAGAAACAGTTTCTTCCTTTCCTTCCTCTTTTACGTACCTTGCAAGAATCATGCCAGCTCCTTCATCACGCTCATAAAGAACCATTTCTTCATGTTCTTCTTCCGTTTCTGAGGCAACAGTCTTTTCAAAGTAATCAAAAGCCATATTATCAGGGTTTATCTCATCAACTACATTTTCCGTTTTATCAGGTTCAAACACACCGGGATCATATTCCATGGTGTTTCTTGATTCTACCTTCATGGTTACATCATGCTCCGGCATGGTAAAATTAAAGATATATCCGTGCTTATTATCATAATCACGCTTTAGCTCTACATCATCACTGTCAGTGAAAAAACTATAATCAGTATCAGTTGCTATCATATCATAATAAACCGTTACATTTTCCCCTGCAGCATACTTATTTTTTTCGGATTCAAAACCATATCCGTCAAACTTTAGTTCATACTTTTGTTTTCCGCAGCCTGATAAACCAAACATAATCAGTAACCCCCATAAAAACACAGTAAATCGTTTCATACAATAACCTTCCAATCAATAACTAATATATATCAAACGCATATCTGATATCTCATTTTAAAATTTTCTCTATCCATTCATCCTCAACGTCAGGAAGAATCATTTTAAAATGCTTAAACACTCTATCGTAGGACTGCTCCGGAGTTCGTTTATATACTTTATCAGTGAACTTCTTTCTAAACCTTTGAAACAGCTGGGC
>JAFWSY010000002.1 GCA_017519155.1 Eubacterium sp. | reverse complement strand
TTTCCGGACCTGAAGAAGATCATAACGTTTCTATGATAACAACTTCATTCAGAAAGGTTATGAGAGAAAACAATATTAAGATAACAGATAATTTTTATACACCGAACTGGAAGGCGGAGGAAGCGGCAGACTATCTCAGCGATCATCTGAATCAGATAAATGATGTGGACGCAATAATGTGTGGAAATGATAATATAGCAACCAAGGTTATCAGAACTTTGTCTGAGGCAAGACTTGCCGGCAAGATAAAGATAGTTGGACAGGATGCAGATCTTGAGGCATGTCAGAGAGTTGTGGAAGGAACACAGGTCATGACAGTTTACAAACCTGTTGAGAAGCTGGCCCAGGCTGCAGCAGAGTATGCTATTCAGCTGGCTAAGGATAAACAGCTTTCGGGAGTAACTGATACTATCTCAGATGGAAGCAATGAAGTACCGTACGTATACCTGGATCCAATAGCGGTTACTAAGGATAATATAGATGAAACCGTTATAGAATCAGGCTTTCATACAAAGGACGATGTATACATGAATGTAGTAGATTAACTATAGGACGTCCCGAATGAACAGTTAATATCTGTGTATAATTGTTAATAACTGTGTAAAATACCGTTATAAATAGCATAAATAATATACAAGTAGCACAATTTTGTTATTAGTACTAATCAGTAACAAGATTGTGCTATTTCTATGTCATAAATATAAAATAAATGTCAAGAATTGAAAGAATCTAAACAACCTATTGCTATTTCTTTTGTGTTAATATGCTTGCATAGGAACTTTGTTACAGTTTCTAAAGTTTTAGAACTGATCTCAAAACAATGCAAATTAAAACAAAGAGGAGGTTTTTAATTATGTTTAAGAGAAAGTTTTTAGCTGCTGTTCTGGGTACAGCAATGGTAGCAAGTTTAATGACAGGTTGTGGCGGCGCTGCTGATACATCTTCATCATCTAATGATGAGACAGAGGCAGTAACAGAGGCAGCTACAGAAGCTGCAGCTGATGACACAGCAGCAGACGATACTGCAGCAGACGATACTGCAGCAGATGATACTGCAGCAGATGATACAGCAGCAGATGACGGTGCAGCAGATGCAGGCGGAAAGAAAGTTGGTATCGCAATGCCTACTAAGTCTCTTGAGAGATGGAATCGTGATGGTTCATACCTTCAGGAGCAGTTCGAGGGTAAGGGATATGAAGTTTCACTTACATACTCAGACAACAAGATCGATCAGCAGGTTAAGGATATCGAAGGTCTTATCGCTGACGGCGTTGATCTTCTCGTAATCGCTGCTATCGATGGTGAGTCACTTTCACAGGTTCTTGCAGAAGCTAAGGAAGAGAACATTCCAGTTATCTCTTATGACCGTCTTATCATGAACACAGATGCAGTTAGCTACTATGTATCATTTGATAACTACACAGTTGGTAAGCTTCAGGGTGAATTCGTAAGAGATCAGCTTGATCTTGACAACGCAACAGGTCCTTTCAACATTGAGTTTACAGCCGGTGATCCAGCTGATAACAATGCAGGATTCTTCTTCAACGGTGCTTTCGATGTACTTAAGCCATACATCGACAAGGGAACACTTGTAGTTCCTTCAGGACAGACATCATTTGATCAGGTTGCTACAAAGTCTTGGGATACAGCAACAGCTATGTCAAGATTCCAGAACATCCTTGGTTCTAACTACTCAGACGGAACACAGCTTGACGTTGCACTTTGCTCAAACGACTCAACAGCACTTGGTGTTACACAGGCTATATCTACTGACTATGCTGGATCAAACTCAGTTATCGTTACTGGACAGGACGGTGATGAGGCTAACCTTGCTAACCTTGTAGATGGAAAGCAGACAATGACAGTTTATAAGGCAGTTGCTAACGAGGCAGTTGCTACACTTGATATCGGTATCGCACTTCTTAACGGCGAGACTCCTGATGCTAGTCTTATTGACAAGGCTGGATGGAGCTTCGAGTGTGCATATGATACATCTTCATATGACAATGGTACTGGAGTTATCCCTTCATACCTTCTCGTTCCTACAGTTGTTACAAAGGACAACATCCAGAAGGAACTTGTTGATACAGGATATTACACAATGGATGAGAATGGTTATCCACATCCTACAAACTAATATACAGTATAGTATAAACTAAGTAACAAATGGACCTGGGTCGAAAGACCCAGGGACCATTTTTTAAATCAAAGAATTCTTAATTAATTCAAAGGAGAGGAGGTAATGACTTGTCTGATTATATATTGGAGATGAAAGAAATTACCAAACTTTATCCCGGTGTTAAAGCGCTTGATAATGTCAATCTTCAGGTTGAGCGTGGTGAAATACATGCGTTGGTAGGGGAGAATGGTGCCGGTAAATCTACACTTATGAATGTTCTCTCAGGCACGATTCCATTTGGAGAGTACACAGGTAATATCATCTATAACGGTAAAGAATGTCAATTTCATAATATACATGATAGTGAACAACTAGGAATAGTTATTATTCATCAGGAACTTGCTCTTATTCCGGAACTTACGATCGCTGAGAATATGTTCCTCGGAAATGAAAGAGCTAATAAAATGGGAAAAATTAACTGGGGCGAAACCTTCGGTAAGGCCGGTGAGCAGATGAAGAGAGTTGGTCTTAAAGAGAGCCCTTCAGTTTTGATCAAAGATATAGGAACAGGTAAACAGCAGCTGGTAGAGATAGCAAAGGCTCTGTCAAAGAACGTTAAGCTTCTTATTCTCGATGAGCCTACATCATCACTTAACGAAGAAGATTCAAAGATGCTTCTCGATATGCTGCTTGGTTTTAAGAAAGAAGGACTTACTTCTATTATTATCACACATAAGCTGAACGAGGTTGCTTATTGTGCAGACAGAATCACGGTTGTCAGAGATGGTTCTACCATTGAGACTATAGAAAATCCTGAACACAATATTGATGAGGACAGAATCATCAAGGGAATGGTTGGTCGTGAACTTACAGACCGTTATCCTTCACGTGAGCATAATGTCAGCAGTGAGGTTGCATTTGAGGCAAAGGACTGGACTGTTTATCATCCGGTTTATACTGAAAAATGTATGGATAAAAAGGTCAGCTTTAAGGTTCATAAGGGAGAAATCGTTGGTTTCTCAGGACTGCAGGGTGCAGGAAGAACAGAGCTTGCCATGTCACTTTTCGGTAAGAGCTACGGTAGCAATATTTCAGGTCGTGAGTTTATAAAGGGTTCTGAAGTTAAGCTTAAGAATGAACAGGATGCCATTGCTCATGGACTTGCATATGTTACAGAAGACAGAAAAACAAATGGTCTTGTTTTATCAGATTCCATAGCATGGAATACCACTATGGCTAAGATGGATAAGGTTTCTAATAAAGGAATCATAGATTTCGTTAAGGAGAAGAAGGTTGCTCAGGAATATGTAGAAGCAATGAAGACAAAAACTCCTAGTGTAGATCAGTCTGTTGGTAATCTGTCAGGTGGAAATCAGCAGAAGGTTCTTTTATCAAAGTGGATGTTTGCAGAACCTGATGTTCTGATACTTGATGAACCAACCCGTGGTATCGACGTTGGTGCTAAGTATGAGATATATTGCATAATGAACGATATGGTTAAACAGGGTAAGGCGGTTGTTATGATTTCGTCAGAACTGCCGGAGCTTCTGGGAATGTGCGATCGTATCTATGTAATGAATGAAGGCGAAATCGTTGGAGAGTTTACGGCAGAGGAAGCAACCCAGGAGAAAATCATGAGTGCGATACTCTCCCATGGCGCATCCAAATAATAAGGAGGAGTAGGAAATGAATGTCAAAACATTTATAAAGAAATACACCATGGTTATAGCATTGGTAGTAGTATTTATATTCTTTACCATACTAACCGGTGGAAAGCTAGTATTAGCTCAGAATATATCAAACCTCTTGCTTCAGAATGCATACGTTTTAGTAATGGCATGTGGAATGCTTTTATGTATCCTGACAGGTGGTAACGTAGACCTTTCTGTAGGTTCTACACTTTGTCTTTCAGCAGCACTTGCTGCAAAAATGCTGGATAGCGGATACGCTCCGGCACTCGCAATACTTGTATCAATGTTAACAGCTATTGTTATCGGTATCTGGCAGGGATGGCTGGTAGGTTATATCCATATTCCTCCATTTATCTGTACACTTGCAGGTATGTTCCTTTTCAGAGGACTTGCCAGAGTCGTACTTGATTCAAGAACAATAAGTATCATGAACCCAGGTTTCTTAAATCTTTTCACATCTTACATTAACATACCTGGACTTGATCAGAAGAATGACTGTAAGTCAGCACTTATCGTTGGTATAGTAGTAGCTATAGGACTTATGGTATTTACAGTATTAAATCTTGCTAAGAAGAAAAAGCAGGGTTATGAAACTTCAGCAGTTTCATCAATCATTAAGATGGCAGTAATCGATGTGCTTATAATCATCTATGCTTATAAGCTTTCACAGTACAAGGGAATCCCTGTAATGCTTATCTGGATTCTCATCGTAGTTTGTACATTTGCATTTATCACTTCTTCAACTGTATTTGGTCGTTACTTCTATGCAGTAGGTGGTAATGAGAAGGCTACAAAGCTTTCGGGTATCGATCCAAGAAAAGTTTATTTCTGGGCATACTTCCTTATGAGCGTACTTGCAGGTTTCTCAGGACTCTTAGTTGCAGCACGTATCGGATCAGTTGACGGTAATATGGGTAACTCATACGAGATGGACGCTATCGCATCCTGCTTCATCGGTGGAGCTTCTGCATACGGTGGTTCAGGTAATGTACCTGGAATCATGGTCGGAGCTATTCTCCTCGGTGTTATCAACCAGGGTATGTCAATCTATGGTCTTCCAGATCAGTGGCAGTACGTTGTTAAGGGAGCAGTTCTCCTTGTAGCAGTTATCTTCGACGTAGTATCTAATCATAAGACTGGAAAGTCATGATGAATTAAAATATTAAAATGATTATTATGCAGTGAGTGCTTGCACTCACTGCATGAATAAAACGACAGACAAGTCTCAAAAATCACAAAAAAACCCTCTTTAAAATTGGGATGATAGGATGAAAAAATGGAAAAAGAATTGACTAAGCTTTTAACAAGGGGACTGGTATCAGCGTATCTGATTTATT
Organism: Eubacterium sp.; assembly: GCA_017519155.1. GTDB lineage: Bacteria > Bacillota > Clostridia > Lachnospirales > Lachnospiraceae > Eubacterium_Q. Next base: position 3,016 of record JAFWSY010000002.1, on the reverse strand, counting down.
TATCGGTAAACCTTATTATCAGTAAAGAACCAAATAGCGGCTTTCTACTTACTATCATAGGTGTTATCTTCCTATTGTCCAGTATAGCATTTCTGATATATGCTATACGCAGCTATGTGGCAAGTAGAAAGTTGACAAAAAAACCACATAATAATACAATGTTACCATAGTATTAATATTTCTTAGGGTGTCAAAAGTAATTTTGACGCCCAAATCTTTTATTTTACGGAGGTAACGAAATGGACGACAATAATCAGATGAATCAGAATCCATATGGTCAGCCAATGGACACAAATCCATATGGTCAGCCGATGGATGCTAATCCATATAGTCAGCCAATAGATTCTAATCCTTATGCTGCACCTACACCGGAAGCAGCACCGATACCGGAATCTACTCCAATACCGGAAACTCCTGTTTCTGAGGCGGCTCCGATACCGGAAGCAGTACCTGTTTCTGAGACAACACCTATACCTGAAGCAGCACCAATACCCGAAGCTGACCCTGTTTCAATGAATGATAATGTGGATATGTTCGGAAATCCAATCCCGAGTCAGCCGGCAGGTCAGGATTCTTATGGTCAGTCTGTAAATGCTAATCCTTACGGACAGCCGATGGATGCAAATCCATATGGACAGCCGGTACAGGACCCATATGGACAGCAAGCACAGTATCCATATGCTCAGTCAGTACAGGATCCATACGGACAGCCGGTGCAGCCGGCACAGGATCCATACGGACAGCCGGTGCAGCCGGCACAGGATCCATACGGACAGCCAGTACAGCCGGCACAGGATCCATACGGACAGCCAGTACAGCCGGCACAGGATCCATACGGACAGCCGGTGCAGCCGGCACAGGATCCATACGGACAGCCAGTACAGCCGGCACAGGATCCATACGGACAGTCAGCACAGCAGACACCATATGGTCAGCCGGCATCATATCAGTCTCAGGGCACTTATAACAGTGCACAGAATTACACCACATCATATGCTGATATGCAGCCCGAAGATGGTAAGGCTACCGGAGGTCTGGTATGTTCTATTCTTTCACTTCTTATTTGTTGTCTGGGACTTATTCTTGCACCTATAGGAATGGTACTCAGTAGACAGGCAATAAATGCAGGAAATACAAGTGGTAAGGCTAAGGCAGGATGGGTGATCGGTATAATCGGACTTATAATCAATGCACTTCTGGTTATCGGATATATTGTCGCTGTTGCTATTGGAATAGCACAGATGTAAAAATGTGTATATAGATTAATCTTCAGGCAGGACGTGAGTCCTGCCTGTTTCTTCTAAGGCTTCATTATGTCCCTTAAGGGCAGCAAAGGGCGCGAATATCTTGGCTCTTGCTTCTCTGGGCATTCTTGGATGTCTTGCTTCAAAATCGTCCCCATTATGTTCGGGACGATTTTTATTTATTATATCGGAGTATTCTTCACTGTAATCTTTATTCATCAGGATCTGTGTCCTCCTATCTGAGCGTTTCTTTCCATTGTGGTTGCTTCCTCCAGAAGATCGGTTCCTTTAAGCATAGCATTTTTGCCGAAGCGATCCTGTATTTCTATCATAGCCTTCTGAAGCTTTTTTTCCTGTTCCTCTTTTTTTACATCTGTAAAAATATCATACTGAACATAGGTATCATTTTCGCTTTTCAGATTATTGGCGGCTATGGTGATTCGTCTTATGGTTATGCCGTTTTTAACTATTTTGTCATATAGCTTAAGTACCTCGTTTTTGATAAGGCTGGTAGAACTGGTAAGCTTTCCGAAATTTGCGGTTCCATGGGATGGAGTAGGAATGATACGTCCATAATAATCACTGCATACTTCACCGGTGTAGGCTTCATTATCCACAGATTCCCTGTCATAGCCTATGGATAAGGTAAATGAATCGGAGAGATAACCTTTTCTTACCATATCAAGAACCAGCTGTTCAGTCATTTCACCAACAATAGTTCTGGCTTTATCGGTTGCATAAGGCTCTTTAAGTACCTGTCCGGAGGACAGAGATTTGCTGTCAGAATGATAATTCTTTATATCACTCATCAGTGTCGGTTCTATACCCCAGGCATGATCTATAAGTATCTCAGCATCTATTCCGAATATCTTATAGAGGTATTCTTCACTGTACAGGCTTTCTCTTGCCAGATCACCCATGGTAAAGATGTTCAGCTTTGCCAGACGTCTTGCGGTACCTCTTCCGATCCGCCAGAAATCAGTTATGGGTTTATGACCCCACAGCAGACGACGGTAAGACATCTCATCCAGTTCAGCCAGACGTACTCCGTCCTTATCAGCATCCATGTGTTTTGCAACGATATCCATGGCAATCTTTGCCAGATACATGTTGGTGCCTATTCCGGCAGTGGCTGTAATTCCTGTTTTTTCCAGAACGGATCTGATCATGGTAATGGCAAGTTCATGCGCTGTCATTTTATAGTTCTTCAGATAACTGGTGGCATCGATGAATACTTCGTCGATACTGTAGACATGAATATCCTCCTCGGATACATAGTCCAGATAAGTGTTATATATGATTGTGGAATACTTGATATATAGAGCCATTCTGGGCGGCGCAATTATAAAATCCACATGTTTCCCTGTTCTTTTTTCGAAATCCCCCAGTATTTTTTTTACTTCAAAAAGTCTGGCTCTTCCGGATATTCCATAGGCCTTGAGAGTTGGAGATACAGCCAGACAGATGGTTTTATCGGTTCTTGATTCATCGGCCACCACGAGATTTGTGGTCAGCGGATCTAGCCCTCTTTCAAAGCATTCAACAGATGCATAGAAGGATTTAAGATCTATTGCGATGTATTTTCTTTCCTCTGCCATGATGCATATTTCTCCCTGAAAAATGATGCTGTTTAATATGATTCTACAAACAACGAACTTATCAATCAGTATAACATATTTTGCTTCCTTATACATGATTTGAGATGGAAAAATTAATTCCTAAAATATTATTATTTTGAACAGCAATATCCTATGGTGTTTATAATGATTAAT
>JAFWSY010000028.1 GCA_017519155.1 Eubacterium sp. | reverse complement strand
GGATACATTAAGACTATCAGCTTTATTCTTTATCCTGTCTTTATCTTTAGTAGTACATCTGATAACGATATTAGTATCATTTGTAATATTCTTATTTTGTTTTACTATTACATCTTTACTTCTCATAGAATAACTAATACTCCTTAATTATAATTGTGATAATAGATATATCGACAATGTTTATTCGGTTTTTAATAAACATTGTCGATATATTTTCTGAATCCTTGTATTTACAATAGTACATCTATCTATCCCTATCAGCTGCTATCTATATTATCTTTCATGACACTTGCCCTCCTATGCCCTTTATACTCATATTTGTATTTATCTGAGTGTTAATAAAAAAATAAACAATAATATTTGATATAAATACTATCGTTCTGAAATGACACATATATACATCTGGATTAAATATACGCTTATATTGTTTAATATGGTAAAGGATATGTTTCAAAAGCTGAAAAGTCATACCTTGGACATATACCATTAATATAATCAATACATTGCTTAAAGCATGTATATTCATCTTCTAGTATAAATGTATCGTTAGTTTTATATTTAGATCCGTCACAATAATTGATCGGGTTTATAAGATAGATAAACAGATAGCTGTCTCCCATATCATAAACATTTACCTGGAACAGAAATCCTTTATACAGAATATATTTAGCATATTCATTCGCTAGTAATACAGCATTCTGAATACTATCATCATAAAGACATTCTTTAGATACATTAACAAACTGTCCTCGCAACAGTATGCCATCTTTTTTTGAATAAAGATCTGTAAGATATTCAATATTATCAGACAGGGAATGTTTTGATTCCGAAATACCATACCTATAGATATATAACGGTTTTACTCCCAAATAACTACAGGAAATACCTTCAATAAAATTCCTTACGCTTTTCAGATCTCTGAAATTATATAATATGGTTTCAGATTTTTGTTTTTTAGTACTCAGATGACTAATATGTATTTCCTTCATATCTTATTGACCTCCGTCCTTATAGCTTTAAGATAATCTGATATATTCTTACAATCAGGATTATTTATACACATATCTAACAAAGACAGTGCTGTTGCTTTATGCTTATAAGACCTTTTCTCAGTCTGTTTATCTCTATTTGATTCTTTTGTCTTTTTTGACATTACCGTTCACCTTCTTTCTCAATATTCATTAATAACGATCCAAACACTTTAGTAATAATATAAAATTACAGGAGGTTTTAATCATGTATGGTAATAATAATTTAGAACTATTAACAGTTACTGATCTATGTGAATTACTATCTATATCCAGTAATACAGCATATTCTTTGCTTAATTCTTCTGATGAGAACCATATTCATGCTTTACGAATTGGACGTAATTGGCGTATACCTCTGTCTTCTGTTGAAAAATACATCCTTACCAGTTCTAAAATGGATCAAGCCACGAAGTAGTTTATTTCGTGGCTTGAAATCTTTACTCATGCTTCATCTTCAGCAAGGTTCATCTTTTCGATATCACTCTTTTTGTAATACCAATCCAATTCAATCTGTTCAGCATCATAAGTACACTTGGTATCATAATCTGCCTGTTCATAATTATAATTATCCATAGCATAATTAATTGCTTCAATATCGTCATTGAATACTTCTTCATCATATGGTGGATATACATAATTTTTGTTACGTTCGTATTTATCATGATCAATATATACACCAAAGCCATATTTTGAGGTGATTGCATAGTATAACATACTCAAATGTCCTCCTTTCTTTCTAGATTTACTTATATGTGTGTAAAAAATAAATAAAAATAGTAAATTAGTATATTTGTATTCACATAGTATTAAATAAACATATATATAAAAAAGAAATGGAGGTATATTAGAATGTATAACGAAAATGAATTATCTGAGATTTTATCTGTAAGCGAAGTCGCATCCATACTCAGATCCGGTAAGACTTTGGTATATAACCTTTTAGAGACGGGTGAATTAAAGGGCTTCAGAATCAAAGGAAAGACCGGAAACTATCGTATTTCACGTGCGGCACTAAATGAATATATTAAAAATCAATCAAAATTATAAAATAAACCCCAGTTCAATAAAAGAACTGGGGTTTAAAAGCCTTAAATCAGTATATTATCATGTGCTAATTTGTGCTAATACGTGTGCTAATACAATCAGATTTTTATGGTATTTTTAAGCATTTTTCAGTAAAATCGTTCGATTTTGTCTAATCATAACAGTATCATATTTAACTTATTTTTTTGATGCGCACCCCTCGAAAACGCCCTATTTAAGCCACTTTACAAGAAAAAAGCCTCGGTGTTTTACCGAGGCTTAGTGCAGGGGTACAAGGATTCGAACCTTGAAATGACGGAGTCAGAGTCCGTTGCCTTACCATTTGGCGATACCCCTATATATAACCGCATTTTTACAGCGCAAGATGTATTATATACAACTGCGCCGTAAAATGCAAGCTTTTTCTTTTGTTTTCTCAAGATTTCTTAAAACTCGTTAAAAGTTTATAACTTCCGGTGCTGCTGTAAAGGAACTGAACACTGCTGTTGCATTTTTAAAATAGAATACTTCTGTATTTCCGTCATCCTCTGAATACATGTTTCGAAGATCAGGATATGCATCCAGCATAGACTCTCTTGCTTCTCTTCTGTCATCCTCTATAAGCTCTCCTGATACGCGAAGCCATGTTCCGTCTTTAAATGCGCATATCTCAGCCTTTAGATTAGCATGAAGCTGCTTTGATACATTTTTCACTTTGCCTGTCTGTATATACAGCTTTCCATCAAAATAATTAACTGTTCCAAATGGTCTTACTCTTGGCTGATCACCATCAACTGTTGCAAGATAATAAACCCCTGCTTCTTTTAAGAATTGTGTTACCTTATCCATACTTTTTCTCCTTACTTTATAATTCCTGTCAAAATAAGTCAAATAGAACCTTCCCATTGACTTATATATCATAAGTTATCAGTTACTGAAATGCAATACATTTAATAGTAATATCCAGCTGATTCCGTAGTAGGTTACTACTGCCACAAGGTCGTTCACTGTTGTAATAAGCGGGCCGGATGCAACTGCCGGGTCTACCTTAATCCTTTTAAAGAAAAGCGGGATAAGAGTACCAACTGCACTGGATATGATCATCGCCAGAAGAAGTGAGAAGCCTATACAGCCGGATACAGCAAAGGAGAAGCCGGCTTCCCTTCCTTTAAATACCATTATATATAGACCTACCATAAAGAATGATATCACTCCCAGGAGAAGTCCGTTACAGAGACCCACACGCATTTCCTTTGTTACGAGATGGCCTTTTTGTTTAAATGTAAGATTTTCGTCTGTCAGTACTCTGATTGTAACAGCAAGTGACTGAGTTCCTACATTTCCGGCCATATCAAGTATCAGGGACTGGAAGGCCATGATCAGCGTCAGCTGTGCAACCACCTTGTCAAACATTCCCACCACGCTGGATACTACCATGCCGAGGCCGAGAAGTATTATCAGCCAAGGTAGTCTTTTTCTCATACTCTGTACCAGCGGTTCCTTCAAGTCTTCCTCTGCAATAAGACCGGCCAGCTTAGCATAGTCTTCACCCATCTCATCATCTACTACTTCGATGATACTCTGGGCCGTGATTATACCCAGAACTTTATTCATGTTATCAAGTACGGGGATGTAATCCTCCGAATAGTCCTTCAGTCTTTCGATACAGTCATCTATTGACTCATTTGCATAGACATATGGGAAAGAGGTCACTATCAGGTTATCCAGAGGAACTGTATTTCTTGCTATTATCAGATCCTTCAGATCGATAGCTCCGCAGAATTCATCATTATCATCTACCACAAAGAGTGTTGAGATATTGTCATTATCCTCTGCCTGTCTGACCAGCTCGTTCATGGCCTGCTTAACTGTCAGGTCTTCCTTTATAATGATACAGTTGGTAGTCATGTGGCTACCTATCTCATCTTCATCGAAGGAAGCCAGCAGTCTGATTTCCTTCTGTATCTCGGGATGAATGGAATCTATTATGAGAGTTCTCTTTTCTTTCTCAATCTGATGCAATACATTTGCGGCCGTATCGGTCTCCATCTCGGACACAACCGCTGCGGCTTTACGGATATCCATCTCATCCAGATATTTACCTGCGTCATCTTCATCTATATATTCAAATATTTCAGCCAGCATCTCAGCATTGCTTATTCTGTACAGCTTCTTTCTTTCCTGGGAATTAAGCACACTAAAAACACCGGCTATATCATTCGCATGATAGTCCTCTATTTTTCCAAGCATTATCCTGGGGGAACTGTTGCTCCTGATGATATCAAGAATTTCAGCCTCATAGTCAGGCTTAGCCATAGACATGTCATTTCCGGTAGCGGAAATGTCATCTGATGTAGAACTTATGTTTTTTACTTCTTCTTCCATTTCAGCCTCCGCTTTTATCATTTATTCAACGATACCTGCAGAGTCAGTGGAGCATTATCATGAGCATAATCATCCCATAAATTAAAACAGCCTTTTATCTGATAATTCGGAAAAAGAATAACGAAAGATCAAACAAAGGCATATTAATTAAGGCATATATCAGAGGTAATGAAAGCAGTCTCGGCTGTAACGTCGGGATGCTCTATTATTCTATGTATACACCATCGCCCGTCTGACCCGTAACTGTCGCCGTTTGCCACTTACATTCACCTACCTTTTTCTTGGATTTAGAACGTTTTTATTATGGCATCATTACACACTGATGTCAAGAAAAGAAATGTGTCAGGGTTGTACCCTGACACACTTTTACTCAACGTTCTTAAGCGCCTGTTCCATAGGGATGCGCTTTATTCTGTTATAATCGAAAAACATTACAATTAGATAAGCCGCAAAGCCGAATATAAACATCTTCACGAATCCTAGCGGAGTTATAATGAAGCTGAACCAGCCATCCATTTTCATAAGGTACATCTTGAAGAACGCACCCATGCCGTAGTAGCCGGCCACCATGCCTATGAGGCAGGAAAGCACAACCATGATTGTTGTGGACGTCATATACAGTGAGCTGATTTCTCTATTCTCATAGCCGAGGATTTTTACCATGGAGATTGCATTTTCGTTCTTCTCTATGATCAGCTTTGTAAGGAGATAGATAAGAACCGCTGAAAGTATCACACAGATATACTGGAAGTAAGTCATATAGTTGCCCAGTGAATGATCCAGCTGTCTGGCTATCTTCATAACATCGTCCTCTGTTATAGTAGTTACGATGTACTCTTTATCTATTCCCTTTATCTCTTCATCAGCCATGTAGCCTGTGAAGTAGCCGCTGTCCTCATCAAATACTTCCCTGTAATTATCAATCGGCATAAATACTACAAGTCCTCCCAGATAATCGTATAATCCGATAACCTTCAGGTCATAGCTGTTATTGTCGTACTTCTCATCCAGTTTTATGGTATCGCCCACTGACAGGTTGTATTTTTCCGCAAATGTATTGGATATGCAGACTTCATTTCCGCTCATCTGAGGAAGGTTATCAACGTATCTGCTGTCCTTTTCAACGCCGTAAACCGAGATGGATTCGGTGTATTCTCCATATATATATTTAAGGTCTCTCAGAGCAAACTTCTCAGCTGATTTGGTCGTTGTCTCGATAGGATTATCATCTTCGTCTTCTGTACTCTTAAGTATCGTCTGATACTTGGCAAACATCATGTTGATTACATTTGCCTGATACTTATCTACTGATTCCGGAAAACCTACAGCCATGGCAAGCATCAGCATAACAAAGCCTATTCCCAGTAGAAGCACTACATAGTTCGGCATATTCTGAAGAAGAATCCTTGTTCTGAAGCGGCTCAGGAATCTCCACTTCGGAAGCCTGATAGCTTTCTTCTTCTTTGATCTCTTCAAGTCATGTCTCAGGAACTTAAGAGGTGAGAATTTAAGCATTCCGGAGATAACCACAAGATTAATGATGAACATCATTATAACCGGAATCACTGTTGTTTTGACAAATGCATCCGGCGTCCAGTATGTATCATAAGTCGGAAGTCTGTAGCTGTTATAGTACATACTGATTACGATGTTCTTGAAATAAGTGTAGCCCAGCACATTTCCGATTACTGCCGATATAAGCGTAACCAATACCGGCATAGTCATGTAGTGAATAAGAAGCTCATTTCTGGTATAACCCGAAGCACGAAGTGTTCCGATAACCGATGCCTCTTTTGTAATAGTATTGCTGATTGTTATTGCAAAGATAAAGGCCAGCACAGTCACCAGGATATAAAGCATGATTCCCGATAAAGCCTTATCATTTCCGAAGTCCTCTGTTGCAAAATGTATCGCAAGATTGCTATAGTTCGGAAGGAAACCTTCGATCTCCATGTCCTTTACAGCTGCCTGAGAAATAAGAGACGCCATTACATTTTCCGAAAGAGCTTTTTCCTCTATATCATCTGCAGGCTTACTATTATAGGTCCATGCATAATTATACTTTTCAGGTTCTTCTATTCTGTCGAAGCCTTCTTTAGTCACGATGGCAACGTCGAAATAAATGGCATCGAACATGGAATCTGTGGGCTTCTCGTACAGCGTGCTGTAATTAACAAGTGCGATAAGGGCCGAAACCTTATAGTCATGTCCGTCAACTCTTATAGTATCGCCTACCTTGATGTCTACATTTTCCGCATGCATTCTGTCGATGGCTATCTCATTATCCGCCTTCGGCATCTCGCCCTCGTGGATACTGTAAAGATCCACATCGGTTCTGTCCTTGAAGACACGAATCTTTCCTTTTCTTTCCTTATCACTCTTGTTTCCGGATTCTCCACCTACTTCATCATTTTTCTTATTGTTGCCTTCACTTTTATCAGCTTCATCGTTGTCGTGATTTCCACTTACTTCAACTACATCCTTATAGAAGTTTTCATATATCTTGATAGGTACCGGCTCATAGTCAGGATTATTCAGATCATACTTTTCAGCCGCCTTGTCATATTCTTTATTTACTTCTTTATCAACTTCCTTATAGGCTTCCTCCTTCGCCTCATCCAGAGCCTTGGTGTAATCCTCACTATCTATGAATTTATTATAGGCTTCTTTGTATGCCTCGTCATAATATTCATCAAGCGCAGCCTGAAGGTTCTCATCTACAATCTTCTGTATCATGGATTCCTTCTCTTCATCAGATACAGCCATTCCTGCGGCTTCATACTGAGCCAGCTGAGACTCAACACCTTCTGTGGCCTGTGTTCTTACCTGCTCTTCTATACCCTGCTTTACTGCTTCTTCCAGCTTCTCCGGAATTGCTTCATCAACAGCCTTCTTAACTTCCTTGTCAGCTTCTTCGTGAGCCTTGTCCAGGTAATACTGCTTCACATCAGCCTTCTCACCTGCTTCCAAAGCGGTGATGGTTTCTTCATCCAGCTTCTCGCTTACTTCAAAGCAGCCATCCTCCAGATTGTACTCAACAACTTTCTTCTCGGCAGAGGTAAGCATGCTGTTATTAGCAACAAACATTCCCGATATAAATCCAATCATAAGTATAAGAAAAAGTGCTATAACCAGATATTTATGCCATTCTCCACGAAGCTCTCTTATGACGCGCTTTCTGAGAGGGTTCTTTACCTTACTCATATCATTCTCCTCATATATCATCTAACAAATCATTGGGCAGTTCTTAATGATTTCTTTCTACCAGTCAAGATCAACTGCTGATACTTTGTTTTCATTGATGTTGTTATGTCTTACTACTCCGTCACGAAGTTTTATCACATGATCAGCCATATTCTTTATAGCCTCATTATGAGTAACCATAATAATCGTATTGCCATACTTCTGATTAACATCTTCAATAAGCTTAAGTATTTCCTTGGAAGTATTATAGTCAAGAGCACCTGTGGGCTCATCGCAGAGGAGTATGTCAGGATTCTTTACGATGGCACGTCCTATGGAAACTCTCTGCTGCTGTCCACCCGACAGCTGATTTGGAAGCTTGTGTCTATGCTTATAAAGTCCGAGGGTTTCAAGAAGCTCATCTATCTCAAGAGGATTATCTGAGAGATATGCTCCAACCTCGATATTCTCTTTTACATTCAGGTTCGGAATCAGGTTATACATCTGGAATACATAACCCAGATGCTTACGTCTGTACTGTGTAAGTCCCTTCTCACCCATATCCTCCAGCTTGTCACCGTTAATGGATATATAACCGGAATCAGGATTATCGATTCCTCCGATGATATTCAGGAGCGTTGATTTACCTGAACCGGAAGGTCCCAGCAGTACACAGAACTCACCCTTCGCAACGGTGAAGCTCATTCCCTTTAAGACCTCCTGTCTGGACTCGCCACTTCCGAAGCCCTTCATAATGTTCACGATTTCGAGAAACTTTCTTTCATCTTCTGACATATCCGTCCTCCTTATCATATGAATGTATATTCATATATTCACCTATGCAAATATACTTCCTTGGTTTTCATTTGTCAACTGCTTTTTAGAAAAACAAAAGAGACCTACCTGCAGCACATTAATAAGAGCTCACACTTTGTGTGAATACTTATCAATATGCTGCAAATAAGTCTCGCTAATTATTCATTAACCGAATTATCAGGATTATTTCTTTCGATTCTTTATAAGTGAGAACACTATACCGAAAGTCATAACTGAAATAATTGTGATGACGATTATATGAACAGAACTAAGTCTGCCAGCTACTCCCTTGTTCGCTTTTTTTAGGCTAGCAGATGATTTTCTATTTGTCAACCCACTTTTTTCTTTATACATGTAAAGTCTCGCCAGATCTATTCCGACTTTGTAAAGTGGTGTACGAAGTTCCCTGTCTGCTTCCTTCAGTTTTTCTCTTATAGGAAGCCCCTGTGGACAATGCTGCTCACATTTACCGCACTCTATACACTGAGTTGCAAATGCAGGTTCCTTTGTAAGACCGACTGTCTGGGCATACTGGAAACGTCCTTCGTTTTTACCTTCCGTATACATCGTGTTATAGCAGGCAAATGTACCGGGTATATCTACACCCATAGGACAAGGCATGCAATAACGACAGCCTGTACATCCCACCTTCTCTTTTTCACGAATGGCCTTCTTTACATCTTCCAAAAGTTCAAAATCTTCTTCGGTAAGTGAACCGGCCTGCATCTCGCTTGCAGTCCTGCAATTTTCCTCAACCATTTCAAGAGAGTTCATACCTGACAGAACCACTGTTACCTCAGGCTGATTAAAAAGCCATCTGAAAGCCCACTGGGCAGGTGTCCATCCCCGCTCACTTTCTGCAAAAAGCTTCTTGGCTTTTTCCGGAAGCATATTTACCAGCTTGCCTCCGCGAAGAGGTTCCATGATAACCACCGGGATACCCTTTTCGGCAGCAGCCTTTACACCTATCACACCGGCCTGAGTAACCTCATCCAGATAATTGTACTGTACCTGGCAGAAATCCCAGTCATAATCATTTAGTATTGTTACGAAATTATCGCTGTTTCCATGATAAGAAAAACCAATATTCCTTATCTCTCCGGAAGCCTTTTTCTGACGGATCCAGTCCTCGATTCCGACAGCCTTCAGCTTCTCCCACATTTCTACATCAGTGAGATGATGCATGAGATAATAATCCACATGATCCGTTCTGAGCCTGGAGAGCTCTTCCTCAAAATATTTGTCCAGACCTTTACGATTTCTGATAAGATACTGGGGCAGCTTCGTCGCTATATTAACCTTATCCCTGAGGTTGTTTCTCTCAAGGATTTCTCCCAGCGCAGCCTCACTTCCGGGATATATATAGGCAGTATCATAGTAGTTAACACCGGCCTCATAGGCCGCCAGTATCTCCTGCTCTGCCTTATCGATATCGATTGCATTTCCCTTCTTCGTAAAACGCATACACCCATAGCCAAGCATCGACAGTTCATTACCGTTCTTATCTTTTCTGTATTGCATATAAACCCCTTTCCAAAAAGTGACAGTCGAACCTGGTTCGTTTACACGTTTACAGCTTGAAACCTGAACCTACAAACTGGGCAATGTCGCGGCCTGTATCGTCGGTGACATCCACATTGATCGTGCAGGTTCTTTTACCGTCCTTCTTGATGTAAGCTCTTGCAATCATCTTCTCTCCCTTGGGCGCACCGAGGTAATTAATGCTTACCTGCTGGGCAACTGTGGGCTGATGAAGATTGTTGCACAGTGCCGCAAATGCCAGATCTGCAAGTGTAAATATCGCACCTCCCATTATTCCACCATAGGCGTTCTGATGATTTTCATTAAGCACTACGCTTGTTACCGCATAGTCCTCTCCCAGCTCATCCAGCACCATGCCACTTGTGGTTGCAAATCTGTCCTTCTTAAAATGTTCTCTTGCTTCTTCAATATCCTTAAAACTTCCCATTACTGCTCCTTTATAAAATGTGTCACTTTGATATGCTTTGTGAAATTATCATCTGTACTGCTGATTTATAATCGCTCAGCCTGTTTGCTTTATGTATCTCTTTAAGCTGCTTTCTGTCAAGTCCCAGCCCCATGGCAAAGTAAGTCCACAGCTCCTTCATTTTCATCACAACCTGCTTTTCATTTGACATCTCGGTTATATATTCTTCCATTATATCCGTGATAAATGCCTTAAAGGTTGCCAGGTCATTGTCCGTATCCAGTCCGCTCTTTATCATCGCCGGAAGGTGAGGCTTCATCAAGGCACCACGGCCTATCATGTAAAGGCTCTCCTGAGATCTGTCCTGAAAAAAGACTTCCGCCTGAAGACTGATATCTTCGAAGCTGTCCCTACTTGTGATATCCCCATTATAACAAAGCTCTGTTTCCTTTGAAATCACATCACAAGCCTTGAAAAAACTTTCCTTATGAACCTCTCCGCTGTAGAATTCATTCCTAAGGCGGGGATGAATTATAAGTTCTGATACGGGATATTTTTTATATATTTCTAAAATATCATCCCACTCAGAAAGAAACTCCATACCTATTCTGGTTTTAATTGATATGGACATCTCCGGAAGCTTGTCATATATATCATAAAGAAATCTGTCCAGTTCATTTGTCCTGTCCAGAAATCCCGCTCCACGGCCTTTTCCGGTAACGGTTCCCGACGGACAGCCGAGATTCAGATTTACCTCTCTGTATCCCAGTTCAGCCAGCTGCTCTGCTATTTTTATAAAGAGCTCAGAATCATTTGTAAGTATCTGAGGAACAAGCTCCGGAACGCTGTTATTATCCGGATGCACATCTCTAAGTTCCCGCCCCTTCAGATGGCTGGCAGTAAGAAAAGGGGTAAAATATTTATCCACCCCTCCGTAGTACTTTTCAAATGCATTTCTAAAAATATATGTAGTTATGCCCTCCATGGGCGCAAGATAAATCTTCATAATATGACCTTTAGGTTCTTCTGATATTTGAATCAAAGAATTTCTGGTAGCCCAGCCACTCTGTGGCATCCGGATTGGAATTAAACAGTTCCTTAAAGCACTCCATCTTTGCATCTGTATCATCTGCATAAGAAAGTGCCATGGCCTCCATGAGTCCCGGCTTCTTAGGTGAACCGAATTCCAGCTTTCCGTGATGAGCCAGAATACAGTGTTCAAGTTCTCCAAGAAGAACATGAGGGAAGCCTTCTATGGTTGCAGCCTTGTCTCTTACCATCATCGCTCCCATGACTATATGTCCAATGAGATTACCTTCGTCGGTATAATCATTTTCCGGAAAATCCGATATTTCATATACCTTTGCTATGTCATGACACATGGCAGCCGTAAGCAGAAGGTCTCTGTTAAGCATTGGATAATTCTTTGAAAAGAAATCGCAGAGTCTTGTAACAGAAACTGTATGCTCCAGAAGTCCTCCGATAAATCCATGATGTACTGCCTTTGCAGCACTATGCTTTTTAAAACGTTTGATGAAAGCTTCATCCTCAACAAAAAATCCGTAAAGAAGTTTCTTCAGGTGAGGCTCATTTATTGAATCTATAAAGCCTTTAAGCTCCGAATACATTTCCTCTATGTTATATTCAGATGTGGGCATATAATCAGACACATCATACTCCATCTCCTGAGCCCTCTGAACACGGCGGACCGTAAACTGAAGAGAGTTATTGAAGCTGGTTATCTGACCACTGACCTTTATATAATCAAGGGCTTCAAAATGTTCTATAGCATTATTCAAGTCCCATATCTTTGCATCAATGGTTCCTGTCTTATCCTGCAGAACAAGGCTGTAATAGGTCTTACCGTTTTTGGACTGCGCTACTACTTTTGATTTGCAGAAATATATGTCTGTGATGTTAT
>JAFWSY010000027.1 GCA_017519155.1 Eubacterium sp. | reverse complement strand
GCACCATGTTCGGTTCTTTATCCATGTAGGGTTGAACTAAGCGCATACGCTTGGGCTCCAGTCTGTACTTTCTCATCAGTTCCATTATCTCAGGAAGTCTGGATGGTCTGTGGACCATGGAAAATGTACCCCTTGTCTTAAGCAGATACGACGCCCCGCTCACAACCTCTTCCAGACTGAGAAAAGCTTCATGTCTTGATATATATTTGGTATCACTGGGATTCTTGATTCCCGAATTCTCCTTCATATACGGAGGATTGCTGGTTACAGCACCGAAGGAAGCCGGCTCATACATCTCTCGGATATTTCTCACATCTCCTGTAACTATTTTGCACTTATCCTCGATATGATTCAGTATAGTGCTTCTCCCGGCCATCTCAGCAATTTCAGGCTGAAGCTCTATTCCGGTCCAGCTTTTTCCCTTTCCTTTTGCCGCCAGAAGCAGGGGAATGATTCCGGTACCTGTTCCCAGATCCGCAACATCCGCTCCCGATTTGATGGTAGCAAAATTAGCCAGAAGAACACTGTCCATACCAAAACAGAAGTAAAAAGGGTTCTGTATAATACGGAACCCATTTACCTCTAAGTCGTCTATTCTCTCGTTTTCCCTAAGTAGTTCTGTTTCAGTCATAATCCTTACCTGTCGACTGCTTTTCTCTTAATAAAGTCTTTACGTATCAATCGAAGCTGCTTCCGGATTCATCTCTCTCAAGTGCTTCCAGAGCTTCCAGCTCTTTATCATTTACGTCCTTCTTATCAAACTTCTTTTTCTTAGGCTTAAACTTAAGATCCTCTACACTGTACTCAGCAGCGTCCTTGTTGCCTTCTTCATCAGTGATGATGATACGAACTGTCTGACGCATAACATTTACGCTGGCTACCTGTCCTTCTACACCATCCTTGGTTTTTACATTATCTCCCACCGAAGGCATCTTGGAGTTCAAATATTCATATGCATCCTGTTCATACTTCAGGCAGCACATAAGTCTTCCACACACACCTGATATCTTGGTTGGATTAAGGGAAAGATTCTGTTCCTTAGCCATCTTGATAGAAACAGGTATAAATTCAGAGAGATAGCTGTTACAACAGAGCTCTCTTCCGCACATTCCGATTCCGCCGGATATCTTGGCTTCATCTCTGACACCTATCTGTCTGAGTTCAATTCTTGTTCTGAAAACTGATGCAAGATCTCTTACCAGCTCACGGAAATCAACTCTTCCATCTGCTGTGAAATAGAAAAGCACTTTGCTGTTGTCAAATGTATACTCAGCTGCAATAAGCTTCATCTTGAGTCCATGTTCCTGAATCTTTTTAAGACAGCTGTCAAAGGCTTCCTTTGATTTTACTTTATTGTCTTCATACTTCTTTTTATCGGCCTCAGTAGCGATTCTTATGATCGGCTTAAGACCTGATATTCTCTTATTATCGTCTATCTGTCTTCTTCCAAGAACACAGTTTCCGTACTCTACTCCACGTGCTGTTTCAACTATTACATCATCTCCGGCCTGCACGTGAAAATCAAGCGGATCAAAATAGTATATCTTACCGTTAGCTCTGAACCTAACGCCTATTACTTCCTTCATTAAAATAGTGACTCCTTGTTATTAAAATAGCAGATTTATTTCTGCTTCAAGGTCAGAATAAGAAGTCGCATGATGTCCTCCATCTTTGCATTTGCATTTATTCTTTCCTTTGCGGCTACAATAGCCTTCTGTTTACTCTCAAGCTCATTGAATGACAGATAATTGGACTGCTCTCTTATGGTGAGATACTGCTCTTTAAAAAGTATCTTGTCAGGACTTCCCGTTACCTTGAGCACCAGAATATCTCTGTACCACATCATCATGAGATCAAGATAATCATTGATATTTATCTTAAAGCCGGTGGCACGTCCGATAGTATCAGCTATTTCTTCCATATCCATCTCGAATATATTTGATTCAAGATAGATAACCGACTTGATCAGCTGCTCATACTCCTCATTGGTTGCAAGCAGTATAGCCTTGCCCAGATTACCACCTGCGTACTCGATGGCAAATGTAGCCCTTTTCTCATCTATTCCATATTTTTCTATCAGAAAATCATGGATATCCTTTTCCTTTACGGGCTTAGTTGTATAAACGATACAACGTGATCTTATAGTCTGAAGCAGCTTTTCTATATCTGAGGTAATAAAAATAACAATACCATATTCAGGTGGTTCCTCGATGGTCTTAAGCAGGGCATTCTGCGCCTCCTCGGTCATCTTCTCCGCATCCTTGATTATATAGATCTTATATCTGCTGCTATAAGGCTTTATCTGCATGGAATCAACTACCTGTTCTCTTATTTCACTAACAGATATAGTTCCAATCTTATCATGTGTCAGATAGATAATATCGGGATGATTTCCACTCTCAGCCTGTTTGCAGGATTTACACGAATCGCAGGATTCAGAACTGTCTGATTCACATTGAAGTGCCTTCGCAAAACAGTAAGCAAGAGTAGCTCTTCCGCTGCCCTCTTCACCTGCAAATATATAGGCATGTCCGACCCGGTCAGTCTCGATGCTGCTTCTAAGGCGGCTTATTATATCTTCATGTCCTATTATTTTATTAAAGTCCATAAGGCACCTCCTCTCGTATGATTCCTCGAATCGGAAAATGATTCATTTAGAATGTTTATCAGTTCTTCTTCAGTATATCACTAACTTCTCTTATAATCAAATCGCTGATTTCCTCTACCGGCCTTGTGGCATCTACTGATTTAATTCTTTCAGGGAATCTTGCAGCCATATCACGGTAGCCCTGAGCCACACTCTTATGGAACTCCAGACTCTCCAGTTCCATACGGTCCAGATCCTTCTGCCCCTTCTTGCGGGCTATTCCCACTTCTGCAGGCAGGTCCAGGAGAAATGTAACGTCAGGCATATACTTACCTATAGCATTCAGGTTAACCTCATAAACCTTTTCAACTCCCAGGCCTCTTGCTATTCCCTGATAAACCAGTGATGAATCAACGAAACGGTCGCTTATAACAGCCTGGCCTTTTTCAAGAGCAGGACCTACAACTTCGTGTATCAGCTGGGCTCTGGCACTGGCGTATAGAAGCATTTCCGTTACCGGTGACATTTCCTGAAAATCCTTATTAAGTATAACTTCTCTGATTGCTTCACTGATGGCAGTTCCACCCGGCTCACGTGTGATTAGTACGTCATAGCCTTCCTTCTCAAGATATTCCTTCAGAAGTGCAATCTGTGTAGACTTACCGGAGCCATCAGGCCCCTCCATAGTAATAAATATTCCCTGTGACATAATTAATATATCTCCTCCAGCTCTCCGTTCATGTAGTCCAGAATTTCCTTTTTTATATCCTCATCCTCGACTATAGCCGGCTGCCAGTTGTTATATTCGCCTGTATAGATGTAGCAAGGGATCATATTCTCAACTCTGTCCACCAGCTCTACCTTATCTCCATCTTTGTGGAGCTTAAGTGTGTAACCATAGATAATTGTTTTGTTTGGCTCAGGTGCGGTATTTCCTCCAAAACAGAAATTACCCAGTGAATAAACTATATCAGCACCATTATATTTTTCTCTTCTCTGAATAACATGCGGATGTGAACCAATAACAAGGTCTGCTCCGTTATCTATCATAAGATGGCAGGCATCGACCTTCCAGTCCTCTACATAACATACATGCTCTATTCCACCATGGAAGAAGACAATCTGAAAATCAGAATTCTCTACAGCTGTTTGAAGCCATGGAAGTACTCCCTCAGCTTCTTCATAATCATAATAGGATACACAGACAACTGCTATCTTATATCCACCCTTTTCATAATATATGATCTTGTCTCTGAAGCCCCAGTCTACACCTGCAGCATCCAGAGCCTTCTTGGTATCTTCAAAATCCGACTCACCGTAATCCTCGGTATGATTATTATTAATCGTTACCGCTTCTATGGAGTTGTCAGAGAAAACCTTTGCAAAACGTGTCGGAGCCTTGAACCAATATGCTATTTCATCACCCTTGTCGCGTGGCCCCACATCACTGTCGGAGAATACATTTTCGCAGTTAGCAACTGTAAAATCATCCGCCTCAAATACACTTCTTACTCCATCAAAGAAATAAGATGTAGGATAGTTCTGCTCATACCAGAGAAGCGTTCCCTCGCTGGTATCCTGCAGATCGGTTGCCATACAGCAGTCACCTACAAAATTCATCTTTATCTCGAAATCATCTCCAACTGCATCAGAAGCAGAAGCATCGTCGATCATCTCAAGCTTTGCATCCACCTTAGGAGTATCATCCACAGGCTGCGCTTCAGTCGCCTCCGGCACAGAATCGGTCTTCGATTTGTTCTTATCTGATTTTTTAGTAGCTTTAACTATCAGAGCTACCAAAGCTGCTACAATAAGGATGAAAAGAACTGCCAGAATAAAAATCATCTGCTTCATCTTTTTTATCTGCTTTTCTCTGGCTTTCCTCTTCTCTTTATTTCGCCGTTCCAGTTCCTTGATTATTTCCTGTCTAGATAAATCATCCATCTCAGTTCCCCTCAATTATATGTGTCACTTCATTATATAGGTCTGGTCACAAAT